>JAWHFN010000063.1:0-8358 GCA_032565555.1 Streptococcus mitis
CTTTTATTTCCTATTCTAACAAATTTCTAAATGGTTTAAGAATTTTATAGTCTGTCAAGTTTTTTTCTTGACACCTGCCAGAAATCTGATATAATAGAACATGTGCTAAATAGCTCAGCTATTTCACCGAAATAAAAAATAAGAAAAGAGACTTTAAAAATGGCAGTTAAAATCCGTTTGACTCGTATGGGTTCTAAGAAAAAACCTTTCTACCGTATCAACGTAGCAGATTCACGTTCACCACGTGACGGACGTTTCATCGAAACAGTTGGAACTTACAACCCACTTGTTGCTGAAAACCAAGTAACTTTGAAAGAAGACCGCGTTCTTGCATGGTTGGCTGATGGAGCTCAACCTTCAGATACAGTTCGTAACATCCTTTCAAAAGAAGGCGTATTGAAGAAATTCCACGATTCTAAATTCTCAAAATAAGTTTAAAGTAGGTTGACAGATGGATACGATTGAAAATCTCATTATTGCGATTGTGAAACCCTTGATTTCACAACCAGATGCCTTAACTATCAAGATTGAAGATACACCAGAATTTTTGGAATATCATTTGGATCTTGATCAAAGCGATGTGGGTCGTGTAATCGGTCGTAAGGGTCGCACAATTTCTGCGATAAGAACGATTGTCTACTCTGTCCCAACTGAAGACAAAAAAGTAAGAATCGTTATTGACGAAAAATAAGAAGGGTGGGACGAATGTCTCGCTTTTTTTGCAAGGAGCAGGATATGAAGGATTTAACGTTTAGACAATTACAAGACTACTTACTCGAACATTACCAGCAGTCTCGGACTGAGGAAGGTCTTTTTATCAAGCTAGTGGAGGAAGTCGGTGAAGTAGCTGAAGTTTTGAATGGTCGCTCTGGTCGAAAAGAAGGGGTGCAGGATTCTAACGAGGAACTTGCTAAAGAACTGGCTGATATCATTCACTACACCGTCGCGATTGCAGCCATCAACCATATTGACCTTACCAAGACTATCTTTGAGAAAGATAAGACTGCAGCCATTAAGTACCAACATGAACGTGATTTGGAAGGATGTTTGAAGGGGAACGTCTAAGACAATAAGAAATCAATTTTTTACTAATAAAGAAGGTATTAGTAAATATAAGAAAGATAAAGCAAGGAAAATGGTGGATTATGCTATCAAAGTAAGGAATTTCCAAGAGGTAGACAAGCTAGAAATTGTGAGACAAGAACGAGAAATGCAGACTAGACTCGTAGAGTCCTTTTTAGGCAATGCAGTAGATAAACGGTGATAGCAGGCATAAAATACTAATCCTAGAAATAGCATCTAGCAGTCTACTATGCTACAATGGAAAGACAGTCTCAAAGAATTCTAGTCAATCAATCTTGAGAATAGCTATTTTTAAAAGGAGTAACAGTCTATGAACGAGAATACAAAAGCTTATCTAGCAGCCTTATCCTTTTCAGCCATCATTGGATTTTCTTTTTTATTTACTAAGATTGCTTTAGGCTATGCCAGTCCTCTCACAAACTTAGCGCATCGCTATACAATCGCAGCTTTAGTAATGGTCGTTCTTCATCAAACCAAACTTATCAAAGTGAGTTTAAGTAGAAAAGATATTCTTTCTATTCTTCCTATGAGTCTTTTCTATCCGCTTTTCTTTTTTATTTTTCAATCCTTTGCTTTACAGTATATATCGTCTTCTGAAGCTGGAATTTTACAGGCTCTTGTCCCGATTTTTACGCTCCTTTTAGCATCGGCCTTTCTCAAGGAAAAGACAAGCTTGCTGCAAAAGTTCTTTTTATTTTTATCCGTAGCAGGAGTAGTTTTCATCTTCCTTAGTAAAGGAGCTAACTTTGGTACTGAGACTGCTAGCTTTGGCTTTCTCTTGATGTTGGGATCTGTTCTCGCCAATGCAATAAACAATATCCTCAGCAAGTTCAAAGGAGGACGCTATCGGGCTATGGATATGACAGCTGTTGTGATATTTGTTGCCTTCATCACCTTTAATACGCTAAGTCTGACCTCGCACTATCTAGATGGCAACATATTAGCTTACTTTGCGCCACTTGGACAGGTATCTTATCTGCTTTCCATCCTCTATTTAGGAATTCTAGCCTCTATAGTGACTGGTAGTCTCTCTATCTATGCTATTGTTCGACTTGGAGCATCAACCGTCAGTGTCTTTGGCAATCTTGGAACAGTTTTGACCATTCTAGCCGGAGCTCTTATCCTCCATGAACCAATTTATAGTTACCATGTAATCGGAGCCACTATGATTATTGCTGGAATTTTAGGCATGAATCTGATGAGAAGAAAGTAAAGATTGCTTAGCAGTCTTTTTCTTAATCTAAATGATACAGAAAATTCAAAAATTTTAATGTAATCAAGTTTGGAAAACGATGATTTTAATATAGCATGATAAAATAGATAAAAAGAATGATATTAGGATAAAGAGGAGAAAGTGTAATAATGAAGCAAAATGATATAGCTGAAGCTATTGCTTTTTATAACAGAAAACCTGAGACTTTGGTACGTCACATTATACCAGTCGTAGATTGTGATTTGGTTGTTTATCATCGTCCTGGGAACACAAATAAAGGCCACATTATTTTTTATCATGGAGCTTGTGGACGTAGTCAGATGTGGGCTCACCAGTATGATGCCTTTGAAGGATTTGACCTCTACTTTGTCAATGTTAGAGGACAGGGGGAATCACCTATGAAAGTTGGTTTACCTGACTTAGAAGGTGCTGTTCAAGATGTAAATGCTATTTTATCCTATTTCCAGCTAGAAGAGGTGATATTGGTCGGACATTCTTGGGGAGGGAATCCACTTCAAGAGTACACCTATCGCCATCCAGAAAGAGTTCTAGCTTTGGTCATGGTAGATAGTTGGGGACAGCATCGTTACCTATCAGATAAAGAGAGAAATCGCATAAAATATAGTTCTCTTATGTATAAAACGATTCCTTGGAAGTTGATTGCAGATAAGAACTCAAAAATGTGTACTGATAACCCTATCACAAGAGAATTGATCAAGACGGCCATTATAGAAACTGGGCGAGATGTTTTTTTGAACCTTGGAATCACAGGTTTTTTGGCTGCCCACGAGATAGAAGGTTATCATGGAAATCCTCCTATGCTATTAGTAAGAGGCGAAAATGATTTTCCCAAACACCTAAAAATAATCTATGATGGTATCATTGCTCTAAATCCCAATGCGCGTCAAGTAACGATTTCAGACAGCAAACACCAACCGATGAATGATCATCCTGAAGAGTTTAATCAGATAATTGGTGAATTCTTTGAAGAAGTAGTAGCTCTGTAGGATGAGATTTATCCAACTTGAGAAAATCCTTGGAACATGATAAAATAAAGGATAAGGATTTTTAATAATTCATTATATAGAATGAGTGGATTTCTTTATGAAGAGGATTGAAGTATCTACAGAAATTGGTAGTCTCTCTGTTACTTATCAAAAGCAAAAGAAAATGCTAGTTTGCTTAAGTGGAGCGGGTTTGCTACCAAGTTATGAAAATTTTTCACTTATACTTGAAAAACTTCCTCCTACAATTGGTTATTTGACTATTGATTTTCCGAACACAGGTAGGAGTCCGATTCATGACCAAGCTGGAAAAAATCTGGATAATCTTGCAGATGCGGTTTATGAAGTACTTGAAGTATTAGGGATTTCTGAATATATACTTTGTGTACATAGTTTGAGTGGAATTTTAGCTTGTAAATTGCTCAAGAAACCAATTAAGTGTCAGGCTTTAGTAGCAATGGAACCGACAACTAAAAAAGTTATGTTTGCTGATTTTTCAGAAAATCCTTATCCAGAAATGGAAGAGCAGATGAGGCTGATTGAGGAGTGTGGTCCTGAACTTTATTTTAAGAACTTAACTCAAGCCACATTTAGCCCTGAAACTAATAAAAAAATCTGGGAATTAATGCAAGAAAAAGGCTCAGAATTGGAAAATCAAGATCCAGGATTTCAGATATCTGGAGAGATTACTGAGGAAGATTTTGAGAATGTATCTATAGAATCTTATATCCCTGTATTTATTTTTTGTCAGGCTTATAGAGAAAAAGAGTACAGAGAATCAGAATATTGGACTTCCAATACTAAACTCATTTTAGGAGGGAATAACCATTATTTACAATGGTCAGAATCAGAAAAAATTGCGACTATTATTCGAGAATTGTCAGAATAAGATGGAAAGAAGGAGACTATAGGAGACAAGATGAACTACTTTAATGTTGGGAAAATCGTCAATACGCAGGGGTTGCAGGGTGAGATGCGAGTCTTGTCTGTGACGGATTTTGCAGAAGAACGGTTTAAAAAAGGGGCTGAGCTGGCCTTGTTTGATGAAAAAGATCAGTTTGTTCAAACAGTAACTATTGCTAGCCACCGTAAACAGAAGAACTTTGACATTATTAAATTCAAAGATATGTATCATATCAATGCTATCGAAAAGTATAAGGGATGCAGTCTCAAGGTTGCTGAGGAAGATTTGAATGACCTAGACGACGGTGAATTCTACTATCACGAGATTATTGGTTTGGAAGTTTATGAGGGAGAGAACCTGATTGGAACCATCAAAGAAATCCTGCAACCAGGTGCTAACGATGTCTGGGTAGTCAAGCGAAAAGGCAAGCGTGATTTGTTATTGCCTTATATCCCACCAGTGGTTCTCGATGTTGATATTCCAAATAAACGGGTCGATGTGGAAATTTTAGAAGGGTTAGACGATGAAGATTGATATTTTAACCCTTTTTCCAGAGATGTTTTCTCCGTTAGAGCACTCAATCGTTGGAAAGGCACGTGAAAAAGGGCTCTTGGATATCCAGTATCATAATTTTCGAGAATATGCTGAAAAGGCCCGCCATGTCGACGATGAGCCCTACGGAGGAGGTCAGGGGATGTTGCTCCGAGCCCAACCCATTTTCGATGCCTTTGATGCTATTGAAAAGAAAAATACGCGCGTTATTCTCCTCGATCCAGCTGGAAAGCAGTTTGATCAGCCTTATGCTGAGGATTTGGCTCAAGAGGAAGAGCTAATCTTTATCTGTGGGCACTATGAGGGGTATGACGAGCGTATTAAGGCCTTGGTGACAGATGAGATTTCCCTGGGGGACTATGTCTTGACTGGTGGAGAGTTGGCGGCTATGACCATGATTGATGCTACGGTACGCCTGATTCCAGAAGTGATTGGCAAGGAGTCTAGCCACCAAGATGATAGTTTTTCTTCAGGCCTGCTCGAATATCCTCAGTACACACGTCCCTACGATTATCGAGGTATGGTCGTGCCAGATGTATTGATGAGCGGGCACCATGAAAAGATTCGTCAGTGGCGATTGTATGAGAGTTTAAAGAAAACCTATGAACGCAGACCGGATTTGCTTGAACATTATCAACTGACAGCAGAAGAAGAAAAAATGCTGGCAGAAATCAAAGAAAACAAAGAATAAAGGAGAAACCTATGCAAGTAATCAAACGTGATGGTGAAATTGCTGAATTTAATCCAGATAAGATTTACCAAGCTATCTTAAAGGCAGCTCAGACTGTCTATGTATTGACAGATGATTTGCGTCAAAACCTTGCACAAGTCACTAAGAAAGTGGTTTTGGATTTGGAAGAGGCCAAGGTGGAACGTGCGACCATCAGCATGATTCAGTCTTTGGTTGAACATCGTTTACTGGGAGCAGGTTACATTACCATCGCAGAACACTACATTTCCTATCGTCTACAACGTGACTTGGAAAGAAGTGGTTATGGAGATCATATCGCAGTTCATTTACATTTTGAACAAATTCGCTAAGAAAAAAGAGTGGGATGAAGCAACTACATCTCACTCTTTCTTAAATCTATTTTTTTGGGCTGTTTGGACAGTTGAAGGGACAAATCGTAGGCGTTGAATATCGCTTATGCGGATAATACGGGTCACATTTTTAGCAAAATTTTTCACGATAATTTGCTGGCGTTGCTGATCGTATTTGATGATGTCACCTGTAAAGCTTGTCTCAGACAAGATAAGGTGAACAGCGGTTTGTTTCTGGATAGCCTCTTCAATAGTGGCTGTAAGGGAGTTACTTTCAGTTTGGTCAGGTTGGTCATGTCCATTTAAAAAGTCATGTATTTTATCTAGAACTTGCTGGAATTTATGTCTCATAGTGGCCTCCCTTCTTTTATATCAATATTATATAAAATTTTCCTAAAATCTACAAGATTTTACGAATAATCAAATGAAAGCTAAAAAGGAGAAGAAAATGGCAGAATTTACATTTGAAATCGAAGAGCACTTGTTGACTCTTTCTGAAAACGAAAAAGGTTGGACCAAGGAAATCAACCGTGTGAGCTTTAATGGTGCCCATGCAAAGTTTGATATTCGTGCTTGGAGCCCAGACCATACTAAAATGGGCAAGGGAATTACTCTCTCCAATGAAGAATTTCAAACCATGGTGGATGCCTTTAAAGGCAATTAACTTTTAAAAATGAAAGAAAAGGATACTGAGTCATGATAACTCGATATCCTTTTTTAGTTAGCAAAGTAAAGCTGATTTTTAAGGCGTTGAAGTAGTGGACGGCTAATAATACTAATAGCAATAATTTTACCAAGGTCTGGAATGATAAAGGGAAATACCCCCACAACAAGAGCTTTTTCAAATGGCATTCCAGCTAGGAAATGCAAGCTAAGAATCCCGCCGACAAAGACAAGGGCATCACCCAAGAGGTTTGCAAGAAAAATCTTGATAACTCCACTCTTGCTGTTAGTTAGAGAAGAGGTAAGTCCAGAGTAGACAAGATAAAACCAAAGATAACCTGCAGTAGGACCAACCAACGCCTGCAATCCAGCTCCCCCTCCTGCAAAGACAGGAAGACCGATAGCACCTAGAAGAAGATAGAGTCCAACAGAAAGTACAGCCTCTCTGGGTCTAAAGACAGTGGCAATCAAGCCGATTGCAAAGTTTTGCAAAGTGAAGGGAACAGGTCCAATTGGAAGACTGATTTGTGCCAATACAGCAATAAGAGCAGCCCCAATAGCAGGGATAGTATAAACGTGAGCTTTTTTCAAAATAGTTAACCTCTTTTCTAATGTATAGTAACAATTATACTCGTAGGAGAATTATTGTCAACCAATTTTTAAAAATAAGGTAACAAATACTGTAACAGCCGATTTGATTGACAAGAGAAATTTGATAATTGTTTTTTATCGATTTGTAAATCAGTTTTATATATAGATAATCCCATTTTATACATAAAAAATATACTATAAATACTTGACAAACTAAAAAATAAGTGCTACATTAATAAATGTAAACGGATACATTTATATGTGTTCAATTTTAAAAGGAGGGGTAAAATGAAAAAAAGAATTAACAAGAAAGCATCTGTTTTTCTAGTCGCAAGTGTTTTAAGTTTTAGCTTTGCTACTGTAGCTAGTATTGTTAGTGCAACTACAGCACACCCTGCTCCAAGTCCCATTATTGATGTATGGGAATATGGTGTAAATGATAACTCTGGTTATTCGAATTACTTTGTTAGTTCTCCAGATAATATTGGTTCAAAATCTTCAGTAACGAATTTTTGGGGAACAGTTAAAGCTCAGGATAAACAAGATTATGGATGGGCATATTCAAGTGCTACAAAATCTTGGAGCGATGTTCGATTAAATGCATATTGGGATTATTATAGATTTTAAAAATAATTTATGAAAACAAGAGACCCAATTATAAAATAGGGTCTCTTGTAATATGGTAATTGCTTATGAAATTAAAATTATGTATCATTGGATTCTTCTTCTGTTTGATTGCTGCAATTGGTTGGGTCACTATTAGCGATACAGAAATGCCCATACCTTTACCAATTGATGGTGCTTTTTCTATTCAAGGAAAAAGCAATCTTTCAAATAACGAAATATACGAAATGGTTCGTGATTTATCAAAATCGGAAAAGGTTACCATTTACAAGCCCATCGTTCAGAGTTCGGGTCAGTTGAGGTATGTAAATTTTGATGATGTAAATAATGAACAATTAAAGTCAACACCAATAATAGGGATGTATTACACCCTTGGGAAAATGGATATAGATAGTTTGAAACCACTTACGATGACGGGGTTGCAAACAGTATATATGGCTTATCCTTGGTATATAGGAGGAATCTTACAATTTACTGGAACTTTAAGAATACTGTTAATGGGTTCAATTTACTTAACTTTATTAGTTGTGTTATTTGTTGTTAGAACGAAGCAGATTAAAGAAGGAGTGATACGACGTTCTTTGGGATTGCCTGTATACGATCTAAGAAGAGATTATGGTATTTCTCTTATTTTTGAACTGATTATGATGGCTTTATTGATGATTTCTTACAGTTCTTTTTTG
>JAWHFN010000064.1:0-8307 GCA_032565555.1 Streptococcus mitis
GTGGAAGTTAGTCTAAGACGGATTTCCACTGATTTCACGCGTTTTTCTTATACTAAATGCTAGGGTGTGGGAAACTGGAAGTTAGTTTTAGAAGTTACCGGAAGAAATTTTTGTATCCTTATCCGAAGAAGAAAAACGATATCAGAAGAACCTTGATACTATGCGTTTTATTCTTTATAATTTAGCTATTTCAAAATTACAAGTTCTCCATTCTTAATTTCCCAAACTTGGTCAAACTTACTTAATAATTCGTTTTGGCGATGTAAAGTAACAATGACGGCACTTGGTAGTTCCAGAACTCTTTCCAATTCCATTTTAAACTGATTAGTATCCAAGGCAGAGAAAGGTTCGTCTAGGATAAGCAATGGATTTTTACGATTTTTCTCACGATTTAAATACATTCGTTGTTGCTGACCACCTGACAGGGATTGTGGTGGAATTTTTTCAAAATCTTCTTCTCTGAATTTTTCATTGAAACTATTGAATAGCGTTACATTATTTTCATAACTTGAAATAAATGTATGTTCTTGTTGCAGAATCATACCGAATCTTCCCCAAAGATGGTCCAAAACAAGCCCATCTAGCACAATTTGTCCTTCAAAATCTTCATCTGTTCCATTTAAAATGTTGAGAAGACTACTTTTTCCAGACCCATTCTTACCAATAAGCGCAATTTTATCCCCTTTTTGAATCGTAGCGGAAGTAATTATCAATTTTGATTCTCCCAGTTGTTTGGAAATATTTTTCAAAATAATCGTATCAAAAGAATGTTGAGGTGCTTGAACTGAAACGGGTCTCCCAACAATGTTTTGAAAACTCTTGATTACAGGCTTTACGGACTCTAACATTTGTAAATCATAAAGGATTTCCTGTATTGGTTCAGAAAAAGCATTAATATATCCGAAACTCGCCACCACCTCAGGAATACCGAGTTGCTGGTGAGATAGAGAGTAGGCTAAATAAATAAACAGAACAAGACTAATGAATTCAAAAGAAACACCTGTCAATAAGATGCCTGTAATTTTTGTCAAACCATACTTAAAATACTTATCCTGCAAATTCTTTAGAGATCTCTTTTGTTGATTCAAAAAATGCGACATAGTTAGTTTATTTACCAAATGATGTCCCATGAGCAAATCCTCCAAAGTTCGATAGTAATCTCCTTGTTTTTTCAAGTAAACCTGTCTACGATTAGCGGTCAACTTCCCAACGATTTTAGGAATTTGAATACTAATTCCAGTGGAAAAGATTAAAATCAGTGATACAATAGGATTAATTGTTCTGCTAATAATGAAAGCGTAAATGATGATACGTAAAATTTGTTTGATAAAACTCATCAATGGAGGAAGGTAATCCTTTTCCAACGAATCTAGGTCATTAGATTGAAAGGAAATATACTCTGCTACTGTTTTCTGCTTGAAATCGTGGTGACTGAGTCCCAGAAGTGAACGAAACCACTCATTTTTCAAAGTAGTCGAAAAGATAATCCCCTGCTTCCAATCAAGTATCATTTGGATATAGTTACAACTCAAATAGCCTGCCACTGACATAGAGTAACCATATAGAGCTACTTGATAATCCCCTTTGATTAATGCCTGCGTGAAATACGGTAACAAAGCTGTGCAGATATTCGATACTACACCAAAAAGAAAATTAAAGAAGAGATACCATCTAATAGTTTTAAGATATGGTAGCATATACGATACTCCTTGCTAATGCGTTTTTTTACATATCTCAGAACAATCTCTACTATTCCTTATTTCAGATAGTGCGATACTCAGACATTGAGTGCAATAATTGTAAATCACACAAGTTCTGCAGTTTTTACTATCATTCAAAATATAATTTGCTATTTTGTAAAATATAGGTCTATCCCATGTTTCTTTGATAGATGTAAAATGAATATTTCCAACACTTCTATTGAAAGTAAGCTTTTCAGTTTTTCTAACGATTTAGGCTATTTCGTGACACACCCACAATCCGTGAAAATTCTGGTTATATCAGATTATGTGATTTTCGTAAGAATTTTATATTGTCTCCAATCATGGTAGTCTCCTTTTACTTGATAAAACTATTATAACATTTAGAAATTAAAAACTGGTTCAAAATCAATAGGATGTGTGTATTCGATACATTCAATAAATTCTTGGAAACAGTTCTACACCAGTTACACAAATCTATATACACCTATCTCATTCAAAATAAAAAGAAAGCTGCAGTTCTTTTAATCCTGTATCAACGATTCATTCTGAAATCGAATAGGAGACATTTCCCAAGTCTACAATTCACTTCATCTCAAATTAATTTTTGTAATTCACCCTTAGATTATAGATTTTATACTCAACAAAAGTATAAAGCATACAAAACTTCACTTTGAACCAGTATTTATACTATATTCTGTATTAAAAATTCTATTATTGGTTTTGTAAAAAACAGTCTTCAAATATCCTGAAATATAGCAAAAAGAGATTGGGTAAAAACTCATTGTCTCTGCTCACTCAAGGACTAGGTTCACTTGAGCAAACTGAATCCGCACTATCGTTCCTTTTCCAACCTCAGACTCGATACGAATCTGGTGACCTAGTTCTTCAGAAATTTTCTTAGATAGGTAAAGTCCAAGTCCAGATGACTGCTGGGTTAGGCGCCCATTATATCCTGAAAATCCACGTTCAAAGACTCGGAGGACATCACTATTTTTTATCCCGATTCCTGTATCCTTGATACAAAGCTCTTGCCCGTCCATATAAATCTCCAGACCACCTTCCTTAGTGTACTTGAGACTGTTTGAGATAATTTGCTCAATAACCACTAGCAGCCACTTTTTATCCGTCACGATTTCTTTATCAAGGTCATGTAGATTGACATTTAGGCCTTTTTGAATAAAGAAAAGAGCATATTTACGAATTATTTCCTTGACCAAGTCCTCGATTTGCACCTGCTTCAAGACCAAATCATCATGAAAACTTTCTAAACGCAGGTACTGTAAGACTAGATTGGTATAGGAGTCGATTTTAAAAATTTCCTGTTCTAACTGCTGCTTTAATTGGCGATCATCTACTTCTGCAACTAAGAGTTGACTGGCTGCAATGGGGGTCTTAATCTGATGAACCCACAAGGTATAGTAATCCAGTAAATCCGTCAGTTTTCTTTCTGAATCTGACCTCTGCTGATAGAGTTCCATCTCACGCGCTTCTAATTTTTCAGCTAAGGCTCTTTCCAAAGGAGACTGAGCTTCCCTCTCCCCATAGAGAAGTTCCTGACGATAGACCTGCATCTCCGCCAATATGTCCCAAGCAAAAAATAAAATGGTTACAAAGCAACACAAGAGGAAAAAGTAGAGAAAGTAAATTCCTAAACTGGCAAATAAAAACTGAAAGAGTAAGACCAGAAACGTCAAAGAAATCAGATAGACAAACAGACGACTACGGGAACGCAGATAGGCTAGAAAAAATTGTTTCCAATCAAGCATGCTTCAGTCCGTACCCTATCCCTTTCTTGGTCTCGATAAATCCTACCAAGCCCTGCTCTTCCAATTTTTTACGCAAACGAGCCACATTAACTGAGAGGGTATTATCATCAATGAAAAAGTCACTGTTCCAAAGTTCCCGCATCAGGTCATCACGTGCTACGATATTGCCCGCATGCTCAAACAAAACTCGTAAAATCTGGAATTCATTCTTGGTCAAATTTAAGACTTGGCCTTGATAATGTAAATCCATGGATTTGGTATTGAGGATCACACCGGCATATTCCAGTAAACTCTCGTCACGCCCAAACTCATAGGAACGGCGTAACAAGCCCTGAACCTTGGCTAAAAGAACCTGCTGGTCAAAAGGCTTGGTCACAAAGTCATCCGCCCCCATATTGATCGCCATGACGATATCCATAGCCTGGTCTCTCGAAGACAGAAACATGATGGGGACCTTGGAAATCTTGCGAATTTCCTGACACCAGTGATATCCATTAAACAAGGGCAAACCAATATCCATGAGGACCAGATGAGGCTCCGACTGGACAAAAAGACTCAAAACTTCCATAAAGTCTTCTACCAGGACCACTTCAAATCCCCATTCAGAGAGCATTTTCCCGACCTGTTGACGAATAACCTGATCATCTTCTACTAATAAAATCTTGTGCATGCGCTCCTCCTTTTCTATTATTATAACAGATTTTTCAATGCTAGAAGATCTGAAACTGAATTTGAAATAGCTTGTTTTTAGCCAACAAAGTGAAATAATCCTACTAGCTAATTTGAGGGAAATTTGATAAGATAAATAAAAAGAAAGGAGCTCTTATGGCCAATATTTTTGACTATCTGAAAGATGTCGCACATGATTCTTATTACGACCTTCCATTGAACGAATTAGACATTCTATCCTTAACAGAAACCACCTACCTCTCCTTTGATAATCTGGTCTCCACAACTCCTATGCGACTTTTAGACCTGGCACCTCAGGTTCCAAGAGAATCTAACATGTTGACCAGCAAAAATCGTCTCCAGCTATTAGATGAACTAGCTCAACACAAACGCTTCAAGAATTGCAAACTCTCCCATTTTATCAACGACATCGACCCTGAACTGCAAAAACAATTTGCGGCTATGACCTACCGCCTCACTCTCGATACCTATCTGATTGTCTTTCGTGGGACTGATGACAGTATCATTGGCTGGAAGGAAGATTTCCACCTGACTTATATGAAGGAAATTCCTGCTCAAAAGCACGCCCTCTCCTATTTAAAGAACTTTTTTGCCCAACACCCTAAGCAAAAGGTCATTCTGGCTGGGCATTCCAAGGGAGGAAATCTAGCCATCTATGCTGCTAGTCAAATTGAGCAAAGCTTGCAAAATCAGATTACAGCAGTTTATACCTTTGATGCGCCTGGTCTCCATAAAGAACTGACACAAAGCGAGGGCTATCAAAGGATAATAGATAGAACCAAGGTCTTCATCCCACAAGGTTCTATTATTGGTATGATGCTAGAAATTCCTGCCCACCAAATCATCGTGCACAGTACTGCCTTGGGTGGTATCGCCCAGCATGATACTTTTAGCTGGCAAATTGAGAACAAACACTTTGTCCAACTGGATAAGACCAATAGTGATAGCCAACAAGTCGACACGACCTTCAAAGAATGGGTGTCCACAGTCCCTGATGAGGAACTTCAGCTTTACTTCGACCTCTTCTTTGGCACCATTCTTGATGCTGGCATTAGCTCCATCAATGACTTGTCTTCCTTCAAGGTTATTGAACACATTCATCATCTCTTTGTCCAAGCGCAATCCCTCACTCCAGAAGAAAGGGAAACTATGGGACGCCTTACCCAGTTATTGATTGATACCCGTTACCAAGCCTGGAAAAATAGATAATACCTTTCAAAAATCAAATGAATACAAAAAAAGACCTAGAATACATATTTTCATGTACATTCTAAGTCTTTTTTAATAAAATCTAACTACCAAATAACCCCTTTATAGGCTAGTAAAATGATAGCTAATATCGGAACATAAAAGGCAAGGAAGAGCCATTTCATTTTGACACATAGAGCCACGTACTCCCGAATAAAAGCAGATGGTATGTAGTAGCCGGCTGTCCTACATCCGAGTCCATCTCCCTTCATATTTAGCTTACGAGCATAGGTACTAGTTCTAAAGACATGATAGTCATTTGTAACAAAGAGGAAACACGGATTTTCAACCAATTGTTCTCCAATTTCTTTTGAAAACAATAAATTTTCATAGGTTGTTCTGGACTTATCTTCAAGAAGAACAGATTCCTTGTTTACATCTGTTTCTTCTAGTAAATAGTTAACAATCGCCTGTGCCTCAGAAATCTTTTCGTCCGCCCCTTGTGCACCGCTGGCTATGATTTTGATATGAGGATTCTTAGACTTGTGGTAAGCTTCTACTGCCTTATCGATCCTCCGTTTCAGCAGAGGAGTCACTTTTTCTCCACCTAACAAACCTGCACCGTGAATGATAATAAAATCATAATGCCTCTTCTTAGGAATAAAGAGATACAAGATAGAGTACAACATAAAACCTGCAAAGGCAGAGCCAAAAATAAGATAAGAGTAGGCAATGAATACAAATAAAATGTTTAGAAAGTGATTAGTGTAAAATAATTCATATCTATCTCCAAAGCGAAATAACATCAAGGCAAAAAATACCAAAATGGCTATTCCAAGGAGCATCGAGAGATAATTAGCCTTTGAACGTCCCTCTCGCTTCAGCAGGATAAGGCCATTATAGATTAAAAAGATGCCACTCAGAAAAATCAAAAAAGGAAGTAAGACAAAGGCAAAGGCAAATAAAGCCTCCTGAACATTCTCATACCCATTTTGATAGAAAAAGTAAGATAGATAAAAATAACTTGAAATGAGAGATAATAAAAATAATACTGGATTCCACAAACTTCTATTATCTATCAAAAATGACAGGATAAATGCTAATATAATTCCTATAACGAGATACATTTCTTCCTCCTTTAATGATTCTATTTTATCATAATTATCCAAAGAAAAAAAGAGGGCATCTCTCCCTCTAATCCTTCATTTGACTCTCAGCATCGGCCACGACTTGTTCTAAACTGGTCTGACCAAGTTCAGCCTCCATAGCCAGCTGGATTCTCTCCAATTTTTGATCCAAAACATCATGAATATGAGCTCCAACTGGGCAATTTGGATTTGGATTATCATGGAAACTGAAGAGTTGACCTGTCTTACCAAGACACTCAACCGCTTGATAAACATCTAAAAGACTAATGTCCTTAAGGTCCTTGACAATCTCTGTTCCGCCTGTTCCACGCGCTACTGAAATCAGCTCTGCCTTCTTCAACTGGGACAAGGTCTTTCTGATAATGACAGGATTGACCCCGACACTAGCAGCTAAAAAATCACTGGTCACCTTGCTTTCCTTCCCCTTGAGGGCAATGATTATCAGCATATGAGTCGCAATGGTAAATCTACTTGGAATTTGCATCCTCTTCTCCTTTTTACGAGGCTCCCCTGCCTCTACTCTTCTTTTTCTTTTATTATACCCTTTTTAGTTGTAATGTCAATCGTTACCACTTTTCAACCAGACATCTAACTCCCTATCATAACCCTCTTTCTGGGCCAATTCTCTCAGAAATTCCTGATGATGAGTATGGTGGATCCCATTGACCAGACTTTCATAATAAACCTCAAAATAGGGAAGTTTGAGGTCTTTAGCCAGCTGCAATTCAGCTGCTACATCGTAGTCCACCCGTCGGAAGTCCATATCTACCAAGCCCTTGTCATCAAACTCCAAAATCATATACTGGGCTCGCAAGTCCTTCCGTAGCTGAGCGTCCAAAAAGAAAGGTTGCCCAATCGAACCTGGATTGACAATCAATTGCCCACCAGTCCCGTAACGAAGCAACTGCTGGTGAATATGACCATAAACAGCAATATCACAAGGCGGATTGGTCACCAAGCGGTCAAAATCCTCTTGCGCTCCAGTATGAATCAACTCTCGCCCCCAGTTCTTATCAGGAAGATGGTGGCTAATTCCCACCGTCAAATCCCCAAACTGACGATGAAGCTGGAGAGGTTGATTGTGGAGCAGTTCAATTTCTTCTAGGGAAATTTCCTCTAAAACATACTGGCACTGGCGCAAGAGATAGCGTTGACTGGGACGAGTACTATCCAATTCCTTACGGACACCATGCCACAAACTATCTTCCCAGTTTCCCAAAACTCTAGCTGTAATCGGTAGTTGAGCCAACAAGTCCAAAATCCTTCTACGCCCTGTCCCTGGCATGAGAATGTCTCCCAAAAGCCAGTATTCATCCACTCCTAGCTGCCGAGCATCTGCCAAAACAGCCTCCAAGGCGGTGGTATTTCCATGAATATCTGAAAGAAGAGCTATTTTCGTCATATCCATCTCCTCGTTTTTTCTCTTGCAATAAGTATAACATAAAAAGTCACAGCTAGAGAAATCTAGCTTTTTTTGATATACTAGATAAAGATATTAGACAAGAGGAAGCGAATGACCCCGAATAAAGAAGACTATCTAAAATGTATTTATGAAATCGGCATAGACCTGCATAAAATTACCAACAAGGAAATTGCTGCCCGCATGCAAGTCTCTCCCCCTGCCGTAACTGAAATGATTAAACGGATGAAGAGTGAAAATCTCATCCTCAAGGACAAGGAATGTGGCTATCTACTGACTGACCTCGGCCTCAAACTGGTCTCTGAGCTCTACCGTAAACATCGCTTGATTGAAGTTTTTCTAGTTCATCATTTAGACTATACGAGTGACCAGATTCACGAGGAAGCTGAGGT
>JAWHFN010000065.1:0-8271 GCA_032565555.1 Streptococcus mitis
AAAACATTTGATACTGGTGATTTGATGAACAACAGCTTGGCTGCTGGTGCTATCGATGCTATGATGGATGACAAACCTGTTATCGAGTATGCAATTAACCAAGGTCAAGACCTCCATATTGAAATGGATGGTGAAGCTGTAGGAAGTTTTGCTTTCGGTGTTAAAAAAGGAAGCAAATACGAGCACCTGGTTACTGAATTTAACCAAGCCTTGGCTGAAATGAAAAAAGATGGTAGTCTCGATAAAATCATCAAGAAATGGACTGCATCATCTTCTTCAGCAGTACCAACCACAACGACTGCAGCTGGTCTAAAAGCAACTCCTGTTAAAGCTAAATACATCATTGCCAGTGATTCTTCTTTTGCACCTTTTGTGTTCCAAAACTCAAGTAACCAATTTACTGGTATTGATATGGACTTGATTAAGGCAATCGCTAAAGATCAAGGTTTTGAAATTGAAATCACCAACCCTGGTTTCGATGCCGCTATCAGTGCTGTTCAAGCTGGACAAGCTGATGGTATCATTGCTGGTATGTCTGTCACAGATGCTCGTAAGACAACTTTTGACTTCTCAGAATCATACTACACTGCTAATACTATCCTTGGTGTCAAAGAATCAAGCACCATTGCTTCTTATGAAGATTTGAAAGGAAAGACAGTCGGTGTTAAAAACGGAACTGCTTCTCAAACCTTCCTAACAGAAAATCAAAGCAAATACGGCTACAAAATCAAAACTTTCGCTGATGGTTCGTCAATGTATGACAGTTTAAACACTGGTGCCATTGACGCCGTTATGGATGATGAGCCTGTTCTCAAATATTCTATCAGCCAAGGGCAAAAATTGAAAACACCAATCGCTGGAACTCCAATCGGTGAAACAGCCTTTGCTGTTAAAAAAGGAGCAAATCCAGAATTGATTGAAATGTTCAACAACGGACTTGCTAACCTTAAAGCAAACGGTGAATTCCAAAAGATTCTTGATAAATACCTAGCTAGTGAGTCTTCAACTGCATCAACAAGCACTGTTGATGAAACAACTATCTGGGGCTTGCTTCAAAACAACTACAAACAACTCCTTAGCGGGCTTGGTATCACTCTTGCTCTAGCTCTTATCTCATTTGCTATTGCTATTGTTATCGGGATTATCTTCGGTATGTTTAGTGTCAGCCCCTACAAATCTCTTCGTGTGATTTCTGAGATTTTCGTTGACGTTATCCGTGGTATTCCTTTGATGATTCTTGCAGCCTTCATCTTCTGGGGAATTCCAAACTTCATCGAGTCTATTACAGGCCAACAAAGTCCAATTAACGACTTCGTAGCCGGTACTATTGCTCTATCGCTCAATGCAGCTGCTTATATCGCTGAGATTGTTCGTGGTGGTATTCAGGCCGTTCCAGTTGGTCAAATGGAAGCCAGCCGAAGCTTGGGTATTTCTTATGGAAAAACCATGCGTAAGATTATCTTGCCACAGGCAACTAAATTGATGTTGCCAAACTTTGTCAACCAATTCGTTATCGCACTTAAAGATACAACCATCGTATCTGCTATCGGTTTGGTTGAACTCTTCCAAACTGGTAAGATTATCATTGCCCGTAACTACCAAAGTTTCAAGATGTATGCAATCCTTGCTATCTTCTATCTTGTAATTATCACACTTTTGACTAAACTAGCGAAACGCTTAGAAAAGAGGATTCGTTAATGGCAAAATTAAAAATTGATGTAAATGATTTACACAAAAGCTACGGAAAAAATGAAGTTTTAAAAGGAATCACGACTAAGTTCTATGAAGGAGATGTCGTTTGTATCATCGGTCCTTCAGGTTCTGGTAAGTCAACCTTCCTCCGTAGCCTTAATCTTCTAGAAGAAGTCACTAGCGGTCACATCACTGTGAACGGCTATGATTTAACTGAAAAAACAACTAACGTTGACCACGTCCGTGAAAATATCGGAATGGTGTTCCAACACTTCAACCTCTTCCCACACATGTCTGTATTGGACAACATTACCTTTGCTCCTATTGAGCACAAGTTAATGACTAAGGAAGAAGCTGAGAAATTGGGAATGGAGTTGCTTGACAAGGTTGGGCTAGCAGATAAAGCTAATGCTAACCCAGATAGCCTATCAGGTGGTCAAAAACAACGTGTGGCTATCGCTCGTGGACTAGCAATGAATCCAGACATCATGCTCTTTGATGAACCAACTTCTGCCCTTGACCCTGAGATGGTCGGAGACGTACTAAACGTTATGAAGGAATTGGCTGAGCAAGGTATGACCATGATTATCGTAACCCATGAGATGGGATTTGCTCGTCAGGTTGCCAACCGCGTTATCTTTACTGCGGATGGTGAATTCCTTGAAGACGGAACACCTGATCAAATCTTTGATAACCCACAGCACCCACGTCTGAAAGAGTTCTTGGACAAGGTCTTAAACGTCTAAACTCAAACTGTAAGGATTTCCTTGCAGTTTTTTTCTATCTCGTATTGGATTTTTTGATTTTTCGGAAAATTATGTTAGAATTAAGTTTATGAAATGAGGTTTCCTCATACCTAGCAAGACTAGGAATAAAAATAGAAATTAGGTAGCTAGATGTCATCTAAGGTTATTGTTACAATTTTCGGTGCGAGTGGAGACCTGGCTAAACGCAAGCTCTACCCTTCCCTTTTTAGACTATATAAATCCGGCAATCTTTCCGAGCACTTTGCAGTTATTGGAACTGCCCGTCGTCCTTGGAGCAAGGAATATTTTGAATCTGTAGTAGTTGAATCTATCCTTGATTTGGCAGATAGTACCGAACAGGCTCAAGAGTTCGCTAGCCACTTCTACTATCAAAGTCATGATGTCAATGATACGGAACACTACATTGCTTTGCGTCAATTACAGGCTGAACTAAATGACAAGTACCAAGCTGAACACAACAAGCTCTTCTTCTTGTCTATGGCGCCTCAGTTCTTTGGAACTATCGCAAAACACCTCAAGTCTGAAAACATTGTGGATGGTAAAGGTTTTGAACGTTTAATCGTTGAAAAACCATTTGGTACAGATTACGCAACTGCAAACAAGTTGAATGACGAACTCCTAGCAACATTTGACGAAGAACAAATTTTCCGTATCGACCATTATCTTGGTAAGGAAATGATCCAAAGCATCTTTGCAGTTCGCTTTGCAAACTTGATTTTTGAAAATGTTTGGAACAAGGACTTTATCGACAATGTTCAAATTACCTTTGCAGAGCGCTTGGGTGTAGAAGAACGTGGTGGCTACTATGACCAATCTGGTGCCCTCCGTGACATGGTACAGAACCACACTTTGCAACTTCTTTCTCTCCTTGCTATGGACAAGCCAGCAAGCTTCACAAAAGACGAGATTCGTGCTGAGAAGATTAAGGTCTTTAAAAACCTCTATCATCCAACTGATGAAGAACTTAAAGAACACTTTATCCGCGGTCAATACCGTTCAGGTAAGATTGATGGCATGAAATACATCTCTTACCGTAGCGAGTCAAATGTAAATCCAGAATCTACAACTGAAACCTTTGCATCTGGTGCCTTCTTTGTAGACAGCGATCGCTTCCGTGGCGTTCCTTTCTTCTTCCGTACTGGTAAACGTCTGACTGAAAAAGGAACTCATGTCAACATTGTCTTTAAACAAATGGACTCTATCTTTGGAGATTCACTTGCTCCAAACATTTTGACCATCTATATCCAACCAACAGAAGGCTTATCTCTTAGCCTAAATGGGAAGCAGGTAGGAGAAGAATTCAACTTGGCTCCTAACTCACTTGATTACCGTACAGATGCGACCGCAACTGGTGCTTCTCCAGAGCCATACGAGAAATTGATTTATGATGTCTTAAATAACAACTCAACTAACTTTAGCCACTGGGATGAAGTTGGTGCGTCATGGAAATTGATTGACCGTATCGAAGAGCTCTGGGCTGAAAATGGTGCCCCACTTCATGATTATAAAGCTGGAAGCATGGGACCTCAAGCCAGCTTTGACTTACTTGAAAAATTTGGTGCCAAATGGACTTGGCAACCAGATATCGCCTATCGTCAAGATGGCCGTTTAGAATAAAAAAAATCCTGCAAGTTTGTAGCTTGCAGGATTTTTACTTCTGATTAGATTAAGCCTTCCAAGAGACCTTTCATAAAGTTTTCTGAGTTAAACTCTCCAATATCATCGATTTTTTCACCAAAACCAATCAATTTTACAGGAATATTGAGCTCTTCTCGGATAGCTAGAACAACACCACCTCGAGCAGTTCCGTCAATCTTAGTCAAGACAATTCCAGTTAATGGGGTGATTTTTGAAAATTCTTTGGCCTGTACAAGAGCGTTTTGACCTGTTGATGCATCAAGAGCCAAGAAAGTTTCATGTGGTGCTTCTGGTACAACACGTTTGATGATACGACCAATCTTTTCCAACTCAGCCATGAGGTTATCCTTGTTTTGCAGACGACCAGCGGTGTCAATCATAAGAATATCGATACCTTCAGCTACAGCACGTTCCATGCCATCAAAGACTACACTGGCTGGGTCAGCTTTTTCAGGTCCAGTCACAACTGGAACATCCACACGGCGTCCCCATTCTGCTAGCTGTGCAACTGCACCTGCACGGAAGGTATCTGCCGCAACCAGCATGACCTTCTTACCAGCTTGTTTGTAGCGGTGAGCTAGTTTCCCGATAGAAGTTGTTTTCCCAACACCATTCACACCAACAAAGAGCATGACCGTCAAGCCATCTTGGAAGTGGATGCTTTCATCGTAGTTGCCATCCTTTTCATAAAGCTCAACCAATTTCTCAATAATGACACGGCGTAGTGCATCAGGTTTTTTGGCGTTTTCAAGCTTGGCTTCGTAGCGGAGCTCCTCTGTTAAGTTTGAAGCTACCTGCACACCGACGTCGCTCATGATCAGTAGTTCTTCCAGTTCCTCGAAAAATTCCTCATCAACAGAGCGGAAATTAGCAAAGAAGGCATTCAAGCGGGCACCAAATCCTGTACGAGTTTTCTTGAGACTGCGGTCATATTTTTCCTGAACAGTTTCTTCTACTTGAGGCCTTTCTGGTTCAATAACTTCAGAATTATTTTCTTCTACAGTTTCTAGGAGCTCAGTATTCTCTTCCTCTGGGACTTCTTCTGAGTTTGGAAATTCTTCGACTTCTTCTTGTTGAACTTCTACAACTGGCTCTAAATTGTTATTTTCTTCAACTGTCTCTTGATTTTCCTCTTCTTCAAACACAGCTGATTCAGAACTTTCAACCTCTGCTTCTTCTTGAGGAACTTCCTCAGCTTCTGTGAAGGCAGGCTCAATATCTTCAGACAAATCAAGATTTTCCAGAGCTTCTTTTACAACTTCTTCGATTTTAGGTTCTTCTTTTTTTCCGAATAGACGGTCAAATAATCCCATATCTTAGTTCTCCTTTAGCACGTATTCTTCGATAGCCCAGGCGACAGCTTCCTCATCATTGGTCATTGGGGTTACCACATTTGCGACTGCCTTGACTTCAGGAACAGCGTTTTGCATGGCAACACCGAGTCCTGCCCATTCAATCATAGAAAGGTCATTAGCTTCATCACCACAGGCCACGACTTGGCTTTGGTCAATTCCCAGATGGCTGATTAGTTTAGCCAAACCTGTTGCTTTATGGACATTTTTAGGAGACCACTCTAGCAACATTTCACGTGATTTAAAGATCTCATATTGGTCAAATAATTCTGGCGAAATCTTCTGAATAGCTGCATCTAATGGTTCTTGAGCAAAAGCAGTCACGCATTTATTGTAGGTCATTTGACTAGATAGATCTTCAAAGTCAACTGGTACAAAAGTCAAAGCTGGATTGAATTTGGCATAAAGACTTTCTTGGTCCGATTGGATTTGATAAACAGTTCCTTCTGAGATGGCGTCAAGAGGCAGTGATAATTTCTCTGTTTCTTCATACAAGCGTGCTACATCATCATATGAAAAGACTGTCTTATCAAGGATTTCACCTGTATTTTTCTGAACCAACCCTCCATTAAAGGTAATGGTATACTCATCTTCTTGGCCGTCAGTCCCTAGCTCATGGAGGAAGAAATCCATCGCTTTTAAGGGACGACCAGTTGTCAATACGACCTTGATACCACGATCACGCGCAGCTTTCAAGGTTGCCTTGGTCCGATCCGTCAGCCTTTTATCAGTAGTCAGCAAAGTCCCGTCCAAGTCCAATGCAATCAATTTTATATCTGCCATTATAAGCCCTCCATATAAGCTATAACCGACTGGTCTTTATGGTGACCAATCACAGTATCTGCTAATTCTAAAATCTCTGGTCGTGCATTCTCAGGAGCTACAGGATGTCCCACAACCTGCATCATGTGCAAGTCATTTAGATTATCTCCAAAAGCCATGACCTGATCCATTGTGATATCAAGTTTTTTAGCCAATTCAACAATGGCCACTCCCTTATCGACATAGTCAAGAACAATATCAATAGATTCAAAGCCAGTTGTCATGGCCTTAACACCAGGGACATTTTCATTGACCCAAGCTTCCCCAGCTTCTAGCGTTTCTTCTGTGAAGTTGGTTGTAAATTTGAAAATGTCATCTGTAATATCTTCCAGGCTCGCTACTTTTTGGATATTTTCATTATAATGCTGGCTCTCTTTCAGATAGGTCTCATCAACCGTATCCAAAACATAAGAGCCTTTTTTCCCTGTTAAAAGCAATTTATTGATATCTACATAAGGTGACGTTTTCAACTTTTCAAAAGTTGCCAGATAAAACTCACGAGACATGGTCGCTTCATACAAATCCTGACCTTGATATTCGACCAAACTACCATTTTCCGCGATGAAAATAATGTCATCACGTACATCAGCAAATAATTTTTCTAGAGACAGAAATCCTCGCCCCGAAGCCACCGCGAAGTAAATCCCTTTTTCCTTGTAGGAAACCAAGAGAGACTTGAGACGGTCCATATCAAAACGCCCATTCCCATCTAGGAAGGTTCCGTCCATATCTGTTGCTACTAGTTTAATTGTCATCCTTCAATACTTTCTAAATCTTTTAACTTAACCGAAACAATTTTTGAAACACCTGATTCTTGCATGGTCACTCCATAGATAGAATCGGCCGCTGCCATGGTTCCCTTACGGTGAGTTACGACGATAAACTGGCTATCCTTGTCAAAGCGGTTAAGGTAATCTCCAAAACGTTTGACATTGGCTTCGTCCAGCGCCGCCTCTACCTCATCTAATATAACAAACGGGATAGTCTTAACTCGAATGATAGAGAAAAGCAAGGCTAGAGCTGATAAGGCTTTCTCTCCACCACTCATAAGGTTGAGAGATTGAATTTTCTTACCTGGTGGTTGGACAGAAATCTCAACCCCAGCTGTCAGCAAGTCTCCCTCAGTCAAAATCAAGTCTGCTTGACCTCCGCCAAACATCTGCTTGAAGGTCACTTTAAAGGACTCACGAATAGCCTCAAAGGTTGACTTAAAGCGTTCCTTGACCTCATCATTCATCTCTGTGATGGTTTCTAGGAGCAGGTTTTTCGCTGACAAAATATCATCTCGCTGGCTATTTAGGAAATCCAAGCGGCTGTGAACTTCTTCGTACTGTTCAATAGCTTCCAAATTGACAGGACCCAGTGAGCGAATAGCCTTCTCCAAATCCTTAACCTCTTGCTCTGCCAGATTGAGATTTTCCAACTCATGCGCCTTTTCAAGAGCTTCAGTATAGCTGATCTGGTACTGGTCTGTTAATTGACTTTGTAGATGGCGCAAGCGCTCGCTGACCTTTTCTTTCTTGGCTTCAGCACGAGTTTGCTTGCGAATCCACTCTTCATTCTGCTGGCGAGCCTGTTCCAAATGACTGGCAATATCATCCAGCTGACCTTCTATATCATCCAATTCAAACTGCTTGCGAATCAAACCTTGTTGGAGGTTTGTTTTCTGAGTTTTGGCTTCATCAGCCTGTTGACTGAGCAAATCCGTATCAACTTTCTCAAGATTGTCAACTTTTTCTTGGAGCATACGCTGGATTTCCTCTTGTTCGATATCTAAATTATCCAATTCCTTGCCTAAACGCCCAATATCAGCCACTTCATAACGTTTTTGTCCTTGTAGTTCTGTCTTAAGCAAACGAGCTTGTGCTACCTCTTCCTGCAAGTTTTGATAGCGTTCTTGGATGGCGTTTTTGTTAGACTTAATCTCTTCAATCTCAGCTTCCAGATTTTGCTTGTCGCTAGCGACAGTAGTAAGGCGCTCTTGGCATTTTTCCTTATCC
>JAWHFN010000066.1:0-8213 GCA_032565555.1 Streptococcus mitis
GGCTGACGCACTTGTCGATGCCGAAGCTGATGCACTTGTCGATGCCGAAGCTGACGCGCTTGTGCTTGCTGAGGCTGATGCACTTGTCGATGCTGAGGCTGACGCACATGTTGACGCTGAGGCTGACGCACTAGTTGATGCTGAAGCTGACGCGCTTGTGCTTGCTGAGGCTGAGGCACTGGTTGACGCTGAGGCTGACGCGCTGGTGCTTGCTGAGGCTGAGGCACTTGTCGATGCCGAAGCCGATGCGCTTGTTGATGCTGAAGCTGACGCGCTGGTGCTTGCTGAGGCTGAGGCACTTGTCGATGCCGAAGCTGATGCACTTGTCGATGCTGACTCAGAGGCTTGTTCAGACTTACGAACAGAATCTGATACTGGTACCTCTACTTCATTCGTTGTACCATCTTTGTAAGTAATAATTACTGTTACCTTACCATTTGATACACGACCATTATCTTTAAGTGTATAAGTGCTAATACGATTATCCTCTTGTGGATTAGATCCCTTCACTGCTGCAAGAATCTTTTCTTTATCAGTTGCTGACGGAGTTGTCGCATTGCTTACTTGAACTGTTGCTGGCACATTACCAGGGAATTTCTCATTCAGTTTTCCTTGGGCAACTAAAAATGCTGGTGTTTCCGTCTCATTTTCACTCAAATCTTTCGAACGGAAAGTACGAGTCCAAACGTTAGTAGAAGACCAAGTCTCATTTTCATTAAACTTACCATTGATTTCAAGCTTCGCTGGAGTATCTTTTGTTGCTACAGTTGGAGTTGCTGTGATGTTATTGACAACCCCATCCGAAGTCCTGTTCGATGACAAGAAGTTTGACTGACCAGTTTTACCATCAAAAAGTTCAAGGTTTCGGATCTTACCACTGTTATCTGTAGAAGTTGCTACTACACGGTATTCATCACCTGCAAAGATTTCATAACCTTCTGGTCTGCCTGTTCGAACAACTTTCTTAGGTGCGTCTTCCCAATCACCTGCTGCATTTTTAATTTGAACTTTGTATTCAATATTAGGCGCTTCAGTTTCCTTAGTAATCGTACCAGAACCTGGCTCTGAAGCTAACACTTCAGTTGTATTTGGACCTGCTGGTACACTTTGAGTCGCAGTTACATTAGGTACAGTACTTGAAGGAAGAAGACCATTGTTTGCGGTGTAAGCAGCTCCCAAATCATCGGCAGTAAAGGTTACACTTGTAGCATTTGTTGGAACTTGCTTAGTAAAGGTTTGAGTACCTACTGTCAAGGTTACTGTTGCTCCTGGAAGAACATTGTTTACCGTGATTGATTGATCTGGTAAACCTCCACGTCCAGTTAAATCTTCAACAACTGGTGGGTTAACTTCCATTGCCAAATCTGAGATTGGTTTTGTACGATATTGACCATCTTTATAGGTAATCTTGACCTTATTATCTTCGATGGTAACACTCTGGATACGATCTTTTTCTTTTTCTGTAGCTGTATTATGGGCATCCTTAACAGCTTCTATAATGCTTGTTTTTTCCGTATCTGTTAAGGCAGACAGACTTGTAACTTTAATCTTCTTATCAGGATTCAAGTTAGCATTTCTTACTGCTAAATTACCCTGTTTTATTCGGAAGGTTGAGCCATTTGAACGGTTATCGGCCGCATCTTCTGCAGAAATAGAACGGGTTGCAGAGTTTGTATCTCTATATTGCAAGTCATCTTTGACTTTTCCTGTAACTTCCAATTTAGCTGGATTTGCTGAGGTTGCTTCCGTCAAAGAAGAAATATTGTCCGCATTTGCCACTCCAAACGAATTATCCAAGACATTTGGAACTATTGTTGCACTTGTTGAACCTGAATGAACATTGGTTTTCTTAATAAATTTACTATTATCTGTGAAGGTTGTTGTAAAACGAAGCTCATCTCCAGCATAGAAGGTATGTTCTGGTAGATTTCCTACCCTTGTTCTTGGAACTTCTTTCCATTGGCCAGTCACACGATCCTTCACTTCTACAACTGTATCTGTAGCTACTGGTTTAATTGTTTCAGGAGTAATATTGACCCCTGCACTCTCAGCAGAAGAAGTTGTAACACCTGATGAATCTGTTACATTAGCCGTTGCAGTTACCGTACCATCTTTAGGTAAGATATTACCAGTTAACCCAATCTCAGTAGGACTTACTGTAAGACTCGTATCTCCAACAGGTTTTTCAATCGTACGACTAACATTTCCAATCTTAACAGTAACTGATGTTGCCTTAGGATCAATATTTGTAATCGTAATATTTTTCTCAAGACCACCTTGACCAGTCAAATCATTTGTAACTGTTGGTGCTTTCGGTGTAGCAATATCGGATACTTTAAGTGTACGAGTAGTCTCATCATTATATCGGATAGTTACTGTATCACCAGTTATCGTCACATTCTTGATACGACCATCAACCCCATGTGCCTGCTTGATACTAGCTATCAAGTTTGCTTTTTCAGTTTCTGTTGGATTGCTCAAGTCATTGACTAAAGGTTTGGTTGTTGGATTGATATTTGCATTTCTATCTGCTAAACGACCTTGCACAAGTCTAAATATATTTCCTACTGACTCATTTCCTGCAACATCTGTAGCTGTAATCGAACGAGTCGCAAAATTTCCGGTGCTGTATTGAAGTCCTTCTTTAACCGTTCCCTCTGCAACTAGGCTAGCTGGATTGGTAGCTGAGGCACCTGTAACAGAAGCAATATTAGGTGCAATTGCTTCTCCAAAAGTATCATGCAAAACATTGCCATTTTGAACCTCTTTACCTACATCACTCCCTGTTCTAACCACCGTTCTTTTGATATAGTTACTATTGTCTGTGATGGTTGTGGTGAAGCGAAGTTTATCTCCTGCATAGAAGGTATAATCCGTTCGATTTTGTGAATTTACTGGTGGAACCACTTTCCATTTATTAGTCGCGGGATCCAATACTTCTACAAGAGTACTTGCTTCTGGTTTTTCTGTTTCCGGTGTGATGGTTACAGGATTGCTTGCTGCAGATTCAAGGAAAGTGCCTACCGGACGAGCCACATCTTGCGCAGCAACCTTAGCTGTTACTGTTCCATTGGCAGGCAACAAACCATTATCGAAACCAAGTTCGGTTGGTGTAACAGTTACACTAGGTGTCCCAGCTGTAATCTGCTTAGTAAACGTTTTATCCCCTACTGTTACTGTTACTTTGGTTGCCTGTGGATCAATGTCTGTTACCGTAATTCCCGTTGGCATACCACCTTCTTCAGTCAAATTCTTAGTAACTGTAGGTGTACTTGGACGAGCAATAATGGTAACTACATCATTTTTGATATTTCCTCTACCATCAGTCGCTGCTAAACCATAGTTCGAATATGTCCCAACTTTATTGAGGGTACCACGAAGATTTGCCGTCATTGTCTTATCAGCATTTGTTCGTTGGTTTACCAAGGAAAGTGAACCACGTTCTGGTGGAATGTGACTCAACGCAAGTCCATTAAAGCTTTTAATTCCTGAATTCCCAGTCTCATTATCTGAAGCCGTAAGTTCTAAATCTACCGAATCACCTGCCACAATCTCGACAGTCTTATTAGCAGGAATACCCGTAATAACCGGTTGAATTGCATCTGGCGTAGAAGTTACAGGCGCACTACTTTCAGAAGACAAGGTTCCCTTATTATTTGGCAAGGTCACCGTTGTCTTAGCTACATATGAACCAGCCTGAACATTTTGGACAGTAATCGTTGCTTGCCCGTTTGAAACTCTACCTGTGTGGCTTGTATTATTTGGCCCCTGAAGGGTAACCGTTGAGCCATCTGGAATGCCTGTTCCTACATTAACTACAACATCCGCTCTCTGTCCGACTTTATTATCAAGGCTTGTTGCGATTGTTGGAGGAGCTGGATTAACAGCAACTTTAACAATTTTCTCAGTTGTATTACCAACCGCGTCTGTAGCCGTCACCTTCACATTTTCATAAAGACCCACTTTAGAAGGAGTACCTGTCAAGGTTCTCGACATAGAACCGTCATTATTTCTAACAGCATTCCCTACTGCCAAAACATTGTTAAAGGTTGGATTCGATGTATCAAGAGTGGTTCCTGTAGACTTACTTGCATCGTAAGTAAGGGTCTTCATGCCTGAATTACCAGTCGTTACATCAGAAGCAGACAAACGAACATTAGCTCGTTGTCCAACAGTCAAATTGATTCGTCCGTTGTCTCCTGCTGTAATAACAGGTCCAGTCTTATCAATATTAGTTGCGCGAACTTCATTACTATAATCAGATTCAACAGATGTTTTTCTTACATTATTTTGATCTGTATATTCTGGCTGTCCATCAACAACTGTCTGAGCTTTATAAACTGCATTGTTTTGCAGATTAACATTCCTAAAGGTTACACTTCCATCCGTACCTGCTACTGCCTCTTGAATTTGTCTTCCATTTTCATAGAGGTAAACTTTCTTACCAGGAGCAGCTTTCTCAACTTTAATATCTTGTTGAGCTTTACCTTCTACAAGTTTACTTGTAATTTTTGGTGTGTGAGGCTTAACGATAAACTGAGTAGGAACATCTTTCGTTGTTTTATCTGGGAAGGTTACATGTATCTTATTGTTAAAGACCCCTGGTGTACGTCCAACTTCCTTGCTAGGAATTGTTTGATTGTTAGAATCTCTCCATTCTATTTGTGAGTTATTTGGTAACTTCCCACTACCCCAGTCATTGGTACCTTTTTTCACCAAGTACTGGTTCGGGTCTGTATATCCATTTGCTGCAGAATCGTTATACCACCATTTCAGACCTGCATTGTAGTAGCTATTTGTACTATAAGGCGCTTCTACTTGTTTAACAAAATACTTACCACCCTCTGCAGCTTCTACTGGATAAGCTTTGTCATAACTCAGTCCTATCGGATTAGTATGAATTCCAACAGTTGCAAACGTAGTATTTTGTGTACCTTGACCGAAGAGGACTTTCATATTCTTCAAGTCACCATTCGACACGCCATCCTTGACGGTCGTTGTAAAACGAGTTACATGTACCTCATTTCGGTCACCACCGATATTAACATTTTGCCAGATAACACGTTTACCCGCACCTTTAGTATTGATAATCGCCGGATTAATAGTATTCCAAATAGCTCGTTTGTCACTATCGCTGTTATCTGCCGTTGCCTTCAAGAGGTTATATTGTTCATCACTATCATTTAGCGATACAATACCCTGCGCTGCATTACCGAACTGATCTGTATTATAGGTCTCTGTCCCTTGTCGTTCGTATGTTCCTCCATAATTTTGAGGTAATAGAGTTGCTTGGGATTTATCAATTGGTAACTCTGCGAAATCAATAGGCGGACGACCAGATGTTCCCGTAATTGTATCCTTATATGAAGTTGATGCAATCGTAGTCGGCATATTGACCTGTTCAGGAACCTGAATCCACTTACGAACATTTGTACGTCCACGGTTAGCATGTGGATTTTCTACAACTGTCCAAATAATGGAAGTAATTTTACCATTTGCGTCATATACTGGCTCAGTTTTAACAGCAATATGATCTCTCAAGTGGTTTGCAGCTTGATTATTTTCTCCAGATACGAAATAATCAATCGCCTCACCATTTGGACGTTCTTCAAAGTCTAAACCAACCGCACGTGAACCGAACTGGGCATTACGAGCACGGAACTGTACTCCCTGCTCCATTTGCTTGCCATTCAATGAACTACGTTTACCGTTGCTAGCACGAAGAACGGCATTGGCGATTGAAGCTTCTGCAGCCTTGGCTTGCTTAATAACGTCTGTCAAGTCAGCATTTGGAGTTTTCAAAGCTTCTTCGATAGCTGTTACAGCTGCATTCACCTTTGCAACAGCTGATTCAGTATTTGGCAGACCGATAGACTTAGCTAGGTACTCACCCATAGAAGCAGAGATTTTAGACAGACGTTTACGGTCTTCTTCAGCTTTCTTGTTGCTCTCAGCAGATACTGTAGTCGCTACGGCAGCTGTTGTCGTCGTATCCACCAAGCTTGAAGTCGTTGATGTGATTTGACTCAAACGAGTTTCAACTGCTTGTAGAGAGGCGAGGCTATCAGTGATAACTTTTGAAAGAGCAGCATCAGCTGTTGTGTTAGCTGCATCTTCCTTACGAACAGATGTCTCTTTGTTTGAAGCTGTCTCTGATGTTGCTGGTTTTGCAAGTTCAGAAGTTATTCCAGCTTGTGATTGAGAAGCACTTGTTGAAGCTGACTCTGATGCACTTGTTGATGCTGATTCTGAAGCGCTTGTTGATGCGGATTCAGAAGCCGACGTACTTGCTGATTCTGATGCACTTGTTGAAGTACTTACTGATTGGCTTTCACTTTCTGAAAGATATTTACTTGCATTCTTGGAAGCTTCCTCAGACAAGGACTGGCTTTGGCTGACAGAAACTGATAAGCTATCGGCTTGAGCTCCCTCCTGATCTTTTACTGTTCCCAAAGTTACTGTGTCTGTATTCGCAAGTGTCTGATTTGACTCTACTGTCTTTTCAAGAGCGTCATTGGCATAAACAGTTGTTTGTGTTGCAACTGTTCCTCCAAGTACCGTCCCTGCTGCGGCTATCCCTTTCAGGATATCCAGTCCAGTCAGTGTATTTGCTGCTTGCTCTTCGATAACTTCAGTTGTTACCTGAGTAGCATCTACACCACCACGCAAGACTTTAAAGAGGCCAAATTGAGAGGTCGAGGCACGCAACCAATGCTTACCCGACTTGATCAACTTGAAACGGGTTACACGATCCGTCTCCCTATATTCACCTTCTTGGCGTCTAAAAAACATATTTTAGATCCCTTTCCACTTATATTTATGTGCATTTGTCAATAAAATACCAATATACATTATACACTTTAGATACAAGTAATTCAATAAGTTTCAAAACATTTTTACCTAAAAAAAAAAAAAGTATTTTATATAGATATTATAGGTGAATATGCTGCTTTTTATAAATATTAGAAAAATAACAATTTTAAACGTTTTCAAAGGGGAGAAGTCCCAATTTTAAGCGTTTTTATGTTTCTAAATTGCGAAATCTTAAATTTTTGTTACAAGGTGTTGGATCCGATTTCCTAACGATTATTATAAAATAGTTTATTTTATAAGTATTTTGTATGGGGTTGATTTTGATATAATATTAACTATATTGTATTTTACACAAAAACTTTTCCAAAAATACATCATCTAGAAAATTAATTTTGTTTCATATCATTATCGCTAAGATGTTTGTATATTTTTATTGAATAGATGAACCATATATAGCTGAAAAATAGCAACCTTAGGTTACTTTTAAAGTAAGGATGAGATATTCTATTTTCATTATTGGGATTGTAGGATTTCTTATTTATTGTGGATGAAAAAAGATGTGAACAAACCGATTAGGAAAGGATTATTAATTTCTAGAAATGTTTTAGTAGCCTTTGTGTACTGTTGTAGTTTCAATTTTCCATAAAATAAAAAAGTGAACTAAACTGAATTCTGATTCCCAGAAAACTAGTTTTGTTCACTTTTTCTTATGGGCTAAACTTTTATTCTAGCCACTTATTCACGCATCTATCCGTAGAGAAGTCCGCTACAGAAAGATTGTTTACATTTCTTCTTCATCATCCCGTTTGCGACGTTTCGCAATCAGACCTAGACCAGTTACAGCAGCCAAAGCACCTAGAAGTACAGATGACTTAGAAGCTTCTGTACCTGTATTTGGCAACTGCTGTCTTGACTTAGTTGTAGATCCCGTACCGTTTCCAACGTGTGAAGTTGAATGATCAGCATTTGATTCTACAAGCGAGCTTGACGCTGAAGAACTTTCAGAAGCTACACCTGAAAGCGACGTACTTGTCGAAGTCGACATAGACACTGAGGTTGAGACTGACACGCTTAGACTCGTTGATTGCGAAGCACTGTCACTCAAACTAAAGTTCGGTTTATCAGTACTATCAGGAACTGACATGCTTGAGAATGATTCAGACACTGAGGTACTTACTGACGCCGACTCAGCTATCGATGTCGATACAGAAGTGCTAATTGAATCAGAAGCAATTACACTATCAATATCAAGAGTAGCCTTAGAATGTATTTCAGGCAATCCCTTACTTGTAACTATAGCAGCACTTGTTGATGCTGAGGCTGACGCGCTAGTACTTGCTGAGGCTGATGCACTTGTCGATGCCGAAGCCGATGCGCTTGTCGATGCTGAGGCCGATGCG
>JAWHFN010000067.1:0-8203 GCA_032565555.1 Streptococcus mitis
ATCAAGTGTTTCAACCGCAACATACCATAGTCCGTACGGGATTCGAACCCGTGTTACCGCCGTGAAAAGGCGGTGTCTTAACCCCTTGACCAACGGACCTGAGTTGTTGTTTTCAACTCTTACTATTATACCGACTTTTCAAACTTTGTCAACACCTTTTTTAAACTTTTTACAAATTTTTCAATTCTTTTCAAGTACAGTTTTTCAAATTATAGTAAAAAGAGCCAGAATTGTACTGACTCTTCTATTGTTCATTAAACTTAGAAGCACGTTCTTCTCCCCACCAATAGGGCATTAGTTCTGCGACTTTAACTGTTTTTCTTATATTATAGTCCATCATGAATTCTGCATCTTTATTTTCAGCGTTCAACTCTAATAGGAATTCTCTGCAAGCTCCACAGGGCATTCCTGAACTTCCACCATAAGGTGGTTTGTCTCGAAAGGCTAATACTTTTTTAACCTTAGTTTGTCCTGAAAATTGGTACATATTGAAGAGAGCTGCCCGTTCTGCGCAGAGATGGAAAACACCACAGGTTCCCTCCATACAGAAACCTGTAAATATTTGTCCATCTTCTGCTTCTACTGCGGCCACAACATGGTTAGCGTAAACAAAATCAGATACTTCATGTGGATCGTATAGCTTCTGTGCTTCTTCGTACATCTTTTCCCAGATGTCCATTATTGCACCCTTCTTACTTAGAGATTTCCTTCAACATATTTTCGATATGCTGGATTGATTTTTCACGGCCTAACAAAAAGATCGTATCTGGTAACTCTGGACCATGCATTTCACCTGAAACAGCAATACGAATTGGCATGAAGAGATTTTTCCCTTTGATACCTGTTTCTTTTTGGACTGCTTTAATTTGTGGGAAGATATTTTCTGTCACAAATTCATCATCTGTCATTGCTTCAAGTTTTGCTTTGAAGGCTTCAAGAACTGTTGGGACTGTTTCACCTGCCATGACTTCGCGCTCTGCTTCGGTCAATTCTGGGAAATCTGAGAAGAAGAGATCTGTCAATGGGATAATCTCATCTACTGATTTCATTTGTGGTTTATAGAGCTCAACTAATTTTTCAGCCTTGTCTGTTAAACGGCCTGCTTCTTCTAGGAATGGTTTTGCCATTTCAAAGATAGTTTCTAGGTCTGCATTCTTGATATAATCATTGCTCATCCAGTCTAGTTTTTTCTGGTCAAAGGCTGCTGGAGACTTGCTGAGGCGATTTTCATCGAAAAGTTTAATCAATTCTTCACGAGAGAAAATCTCATCTTCGCCACCTGGGTTCCAACCAAGAAGGGCGATAAAGTTAAAGACTGCTTCTGGAAGGTAACCTTTCTTTCGGTAATCTTCGATAAATTGAAGTGTATTAGTATCACGTTTAGATAACTTCTTACCAGTCTCAGAGTTGATAATCAAGGTCATGTGACCGAACTCTGGAGCTTCCCAACCAAGTGCTTCATAAACCATGAGCTGTTTTGGTGTATTAGCAATATGGTCATCTCCACGGATTACGTGAGAGATTTGCATATCGTGGTCATCGATAACAACAGCAAAGTTGTAAGTTGGGTAACCGTCTTTCTTTTGGATAACCCAGTCACCACCGATATTGCCACCTTCAAATTCGATATCACCTTTGACCATATCATGCCACTTGTAGATACCTGACTCATTGACCGCCAAACGAACCGTTGGGATGATCCCTGCTGCTTCACGTTCTGCGATGTAAGCTGCTTTTTCTTCTTCACTCATACCAAGGTATTCATTGATGTAGCGTGGTGTTTCGCCAGCTGCTTCTTGGCGTTCGCGTTCAGCTGCCAACTCTTCTTCTGTAACGTAAGATTTGTAGGCTTTTCCTTCAGCTAATAGTTGGTCGATGTATTTTTGATACAAGTCCAAACGCTCAGACTGGCGGTAATTTTCATGTGTTTCTGGGCTTTCATCCCAATCCATACCTAACCAACGAAGGTTTTCAAGCTGTGAACGTTCCCCATCCTCGACATGACGTTTACGGTCAGTATCTTCAATACGGATAATAAAAGTTCCACCATGATGACGTGCGTAAAGGTAGTTGAACAATGCTGTACGGGCATTCCCGATGTGTAGTAGTCCTGTTGGACTTGGTGCGTAACGTACGCGGATATCTTTTGACATAGTTTCTCCTATAAAGTCTCTAGGCGTCTGCCTTTTTGCTCTCTATATTATATCACAAGTCTTGGCTGAGTCCAATTTCTATGGATAAAGAGAGTAAAAAGAGTGGACAAACCACTCTTTTCTTCTATTATAGACGTGCGTTAAGTTCTTTGCTCAATTCTTCAAATCCTGGTTTTCCAAGAAGGGCAAACATGTTACGTTTGTAAGCTTCAACACCTGGTTGGTCAAATGGGTTGATAGCATTCAAGTAACCTGAAAGAGCGATAGCCAATTCGAAGAAGTAGATTGTGTAACCAAGAGTGAAAGCGTCTTGCTCTGGAAGAGTCACGTACATGTTTGGTACATCACCATCTGTGTGGGCAAGAAGAACACCATCAGTCGCTTTTTTGTTTACAAAGTCAACGTCTTTTCCTTGAAGGTAACCAAGTCCATCAAGGTCTTCTTCCAAGCTAGGGATAATCACGTTTTTACGAGGTTTGTCAACACGGACAACTGTTTCAAACATGATACGAGTTCCTTCTTGGATAAATTGACCAAGTGAGTGCAAGTCAGTTGAGAAGTTGGCTGAAGTTGGGTAGATACCTTTTTGGTCTTTCCCTTCTGATTCACCAGCCAATTGTTTCCACCATTCTGAGAAGTACTGAAGTGATGGCTCATAGTTTACCAAGATTTCAGTTGCATAGCCTTTACGGTAAAGGATGTTACGAACTGCTGCGTATTGGTAAGCTTCGTTTTCAGAGATTTTGTCTGAAGTGTAGTCTTTGCGAGCTGCGTTCGCACCTTCCATGAGGGCTTTGATATCAGCTCCTGATGCTGCAATTGGAAGCAAACCAACGGCTGTCAATACTGAGAAGCGTCCACCGATATCATCTGGAACAACAAATGTTTCCCAACCGTTAGCGTCTGCTTCAACCTTAACAGCACCTTTTTGGCGGTCAGTTGTTGCATAGATACGTTTGTTTGCTTCTTCTTGACCGTATTTCTTAACCAAGAGTTCTTTGAAGACACGGAAAGCAATCGCTGGTTCAGTTGTTGTACCTGATTTAGAAATCACGTTTACTGAGAAGTCTGTATCAGCTACGTATTCTACCAAGTCAGCAAGGTAAGTAGATGAGATTGAGTTTCCTGCGTAAAGGATTTGTGGAGCCTTGCGTTCTTCTTTTGTTTGCAAGTTAGCAAAGTGGTGGTTCAAGAAGTCGATTGCTGCTTTGGCACCAAGGTAAGATCCACCGATACCGATCACAACCAAAACATCGCTGTCTGATTTGATTTGCTCAGCAGCTTTCAAGATACGGTCAAATTCTTCACGGTCGTAGTTTTCAGGAAGATCCAACCATCCCAAGAAGTCGCTACCAGCACCAGTTCCTTTACGGATCAATTCATCTGCTGCTGTTACTTGTGATTGCATGTATTCCACTTCATGTGGTGCAACAAATTTGTCTAAGACTTTTGAATAATCAAATTTAATATGTGACATGTTATTCCTCCAATATTTCTTCTTTTCTATCATAACGCTTACCTTCGTTTTTTTCAAGTTTTTTGTCGAATTTCTCCAATTTTTATCAGAATTCAAACGTTTGCGTAAAAATCCCACATTCCAAAAATTTTGAAAAAATAAAAGAAAGAACGACTAGATGTTCCAGTCGTTACAGTTCATTCAATAAATACTCAAATAATTCTAAATTGCCATCTTCTTCATTAACCAGAAACTCTGGATGCCACTGTAAACCGATGATGCGGTGCTCGTCGATAGACTCAATCGCTTCGATGGTCTGGTCTCTTGGATCAATAGCAGTTACACGGAAATTAGGTGCCAAATCTTTAATACTTTGACGATGGACGGAGTTGACTTGACTTTCTTTTCCAAATAGCTTAGCCACCACGCTTCCTTCTACTGTCTCAATAGAATGAGATGTTCCGAAAGGCAGACCTTGCCAGTGACCTTCAATTTCTTGATTGAGGGTCCCACCGAAAGCAACATTGACAAGTTGGACACCGCGACAGATTGCCATAATTGGTTTATTCTGACGGAGCGCTTCTTTCAAGAGTGCCAATTCAAACTCATCGCGCACTAGGTTGTAATCATCACTCTCGATGGTCTTTTTCTCTCCATAAAACTGAGGATGGACATTTTGCCCGCCTGTCAAAATAAGTTTGTCAATCATTTCCACATAATCGCGTACAACTGACTCATCACCAACAGGAATGACTAAAGGGAGACCACCAACTTGACGAATGCTCTCTGCGAATCTACAAGATACAGATGAATGAATGTTTTTGCCTTCTGCGTCTACGGGACATAGATTTGCAGCAACTCCTACAACCATTCTAGCCATGATGCCTCTCCTTTCGAATGTTAACGATAGTCCTATCATATCACTCAAAATGCCTTTCGTCTAATATGTTTTTTTTAAGGCTGTGATAAAAATTTTTTATGGACAAGAAAAAGCTGGCCACATAGGACAACTTTTTTCTTATTCAAAAACAAATTGATTGTGATAGAGTTCTGAATAGAAGCCACCTAGTTTCAAAAGTTCATGGTGGTTACCGCGTTCAATGACCTCTCCATCTTTAAGGACAATAATCTGATCTGCATTGAGGATGGTCTTCAAACGATGGGCAATGACAAAACTGGTTCTACCCGCTACGACCGCCTCCATAGCATGCTGAATCTTGCTTTCTGTCACCGTATCTACGTTTGAAGTTGCTTCATCTAGAATGAGAACTTCTGGATCTGTCATCAGGGTTCGAGCGATGGAAATCAATTGTTTCTGCCCTGTTGAGAAGATGCTCTGGTCATCATCGATAAGAGTATCGTACTTATCAGGTAAGCTTTCGATATAGTCGTGAATGTGGGTTGCCTTGGCTGCTACCTCAACCATTTCTTGACTAGCATCTGGCACACCGAAACGAATATTGTCTCGAATCGTTCCGCTAAACAAGACCGAATCTTGCAAGACAATCCCCACCTTGCTTCTTAGACTATCTAAATCATAGTCACGAATGTCTTTGCCGTCAAAATAAATACCACCAGCATCAACATCATAAAAGCGATTGATGAGGTTCATAATAGTCGTTTTCCCTGACCCTGTCGGCCCAACAACCGCTGTCATCTGGCCTTTCGGAGCGGAAATGCTGACATCTTTCAAAATAGGTTTATCAGGCAAGTATGAAAAATCAATATGACTAATTTCAACACCTTCTTGCAACTTAGTGAAGATTGGAGCCTTTTCAGGTCGGATTTCTTCCTCTGCATCAAACATTTCCTGAATCCGTTCAGCACCTGTAAAGGCCAACTGAAGACTTCCCCAACTAGCCGCAACTTGGATAATAGGCTGGTAGTACTGCTGTGAAAATTGGGCAAACATAACAATCAAACCTAGGGCTGTACTTGTTTCAATAGACTTATCATTCAAAAGTACAGCTGAACCAGCAAAGATGACGATGGCTGTATTAACCAGGCTCATCCCATTCATGACAGGGAAAAGAATTCCTGAGAACATTCTTCCTTTAAAGGTTGCCTTGCGCACACGCTCATTTTGTTCAAGAAATCCTGCCATCATATCCTCTTGAATTCCTTGCACAATGACAGCTTTTTGGCCTGAAATACTCTCGTCCATATAGGCGTTGAGCTTCCCTACCTCTTTTTGCTGGATGTTGGTGTATTTGCGGGCCATTTTTACAATAAAAATCAGCATAAGGAAGGCCACTGGTGTGCTGGCAATGGTGATGAGGGCCAGCGTCACATTTCTCGAAAACATGACAAGAATCAGACCGATATATAAAACAATATTGCTCATGACCTGAATCAAGCTCTCGTTAAAGGCTTGGAGGATATTATCCAAATCACTGGTAAAACGAGACAGGATATCGCCATCTTGTCGGCGGTCAAAGAATGAAACCGTCAATCGCGCAAGCTTCCCAAATAGGCCTTTGCGCATCTCGTTGGTCGATTCTGCAATCACGCGCGTCATAAGACACATGTATATGACACTAGAGATAAATAGAACCAAAACCAGCAGTCCAAGATTGACCATGATTCCTGATAGACTTTGCCAAACAAGTTCTGGATTGCCATCTTGATAAGCTTGAACTAAATTAGCTAACTGCGTCACTGCTTGTCCAGAAAAGACCGGAAAGAGGGCTTGGGCAAGAGTTGCCAGAACAATCATCAGGATAACAACTACAAATGATAGCTTATAGACTTTAAAATAATTCCAAAAAAATTGAACTGTCTTCATTTTACTCCTCCTTTCCTTTCTGTGTTTCATAGATTTCACGGTAAACGGCATTGTTGGCAACCAAGTCTGCATGCGTACCTTGACCAATCAATCGTCCTTGGTCTAGAACCAAGATTTTATCTGCATGAACAACCGAGCTAATCTTTTGAGCGATGATAATGGTTGTCGTCCCTTTCAAGTCCTTATTCAAAGCTTCTTGCACCAGGCGCTCTGACTTGGCATCCAAGGCCGAGGTCGAATCGTCAAAAATCAGAATACGCGGATTGCTGACAATCCCACGAGCAATCGACATCCTTTGCTTTTGCCCACCTGAGAAGTTGGTTCCTCGTTCCTCAACCGGACTTTCAAAGGTTTTCTCCATACGATGAATGAATTCGCTAGCCTGAGCAATATTAGCTGCGCGCTCCATTTCAAATAGAGTAGCATCTCCCTTACCCTGCCTTAAGTTGTCTGCAATCGTTCCACTAAAGAGAATGGCACGTTGAAGAACGATAGAAACAGTTTTACGCAGGGTTCCTTCACTCACTTCTCGAATATCCTTACCTCCGATTTTGATAGCCCCTTCCTGTGGATCAAAAAGACGTGGAATCAATTGAGCCAAGGTTGACTTTCCTGCACCAGTTGCTCCAACTACACCAACCATTTGACCAGGTTCAATAGTAAAGCTCACATCTTTCAGCATCGGTTCCTTATCCATTGGATAGGTAAAGGTCACATTTTCAAAGCTAAGACTTCCAACCAACTCTTCATCTGGGACATCCTTGAAGGTCATGGCTGGCTCTGCGTCTAGAATTTCTCGAATACGACGCATGGAAATCATGGCACGACTGACAGAATTTCCCAAAAATCCAACCATGACAATGGTAAAGATAATCTGGCTCAGGTAATTGACAAAGGAAGCAATGGAGCCAACAACTGACGGATCCGACTGAACCATTCCCGCAACCAGCCAAATAGAGAGAAAAACCGCCCCATAGCCAACTAGCATCATAAAAGGTTCTACTACTGAAAAGGCATAGCCGATGTAAAGATTTTGACCGAGAAGCTCGTCTGAGACCTCTGTAAACTTAGCAAACTGCTCTTTTTCTTGGACAAAGGACTTGACCACGCGAACGCCACGCAGATTTTCCTTGGCAATAGCATTGATGCGCTCAAGAAGGGTTTGAAACTTGGCAAAACGAGGCCCCATCATTCCCATCATGACAGCAGTCAAACCAAAAATTAAGATCACCATGAGAACAATCACCCACCACAGAGAAGGTAGGGTTTGAACCGCCAAGATAAACGAACCGATGAACAAGAGGGGAAGTCTGAAAAGAATTTGGAAGGTCATCATGACGACGTTCTGAATCTGGTTGATATCATTTGTCATGCGAACGACTAGATTTCCCGCATTAAATTGTTCAATATTGGCATAAGAAAAGGTTTGGATTTTACGAAAGGCATCCTCTCGAAGGTCAGATGAAACTCCTTGGGCAATATAGGCTGCAAGGACAACATTGAGCCCACCAGCAACCAGACCGACCACGGCCACACCAATCAACCAAGCCCCGATACTATAGATAGCTTCATATTTCCCAGCAAGGAGAGCGTCTAACACTTCCTGCAGATAACGCGGTTGCAAAAGTGAACTAGCAACCATCAAGCCTGTCATCAGGAGCGAAGCCAAGGTCTGCCACTTGTAGGTTTTTATTTTCTGAATCAGCATACTTTCTCCTTAAAAAATAGACAAAAGGGAGCGACAATGCGTCAGCTCCTTCTCATTCTGTTTGTGTGATGTTATTATAGCAAAAAAGTGAGAACTTGTCA
>JAWHFN010000068.1:0-8088 GCA_032565555.1 Streptococcus mitis
TTCAGCCTCCTCATAAGAGCCTCGTAAGTAATCTTCCAAAAGTGGTTTGAGGTAATCAGACCAGAGTAATTCATAATCAAAGTTTACTTCTTCTAGTTTAAGGAAATAACTTGGTCCGATATGATAGTGACTGTTTAACTCTTGAACATTTTCGATAGCAGCATTTAAGTTTCTAAGACGAAGTTTTGCTTCTTCTGCATTGTCTTTGAGTTCTTTATCTAGCATTCCTAACTGACTTTCAGCTGTTATTTCTACAAAACGGAAGCGACGACGCATAGCAAAATCGAAAGTATCAACAGATCTGTCTATATCATTCATGGTTCCGATGATATAGACATTGTCAGGGATATAAAATTTCTCATCAGTTTCATGTAAATTAGCATATTGGGTAGATACACTTCCCTTTTCACCACGATAACCAGGATCAATTGAGAAAAATAGTTCTCCAAAAATCTTTGAAATCTCACCACGGTTGATCTCATCAATAATGAATACAAAGTTTTTGTCTGTGTTAATCTCTGTTGGAGAAACATAATCAGATAAGCCATAACTTTCTTTCATGTGATCTAAAACGATTTTTTGATAAGTTTCGTACTTTAACTTAGTCTTCTCACCCTTGTACAAAAGATATACTTTTTCTTTGGTAGCAACAGGAGAATCAAACTTCACATTCCCTTGGCTATTTAAACTAGCTGGAACTGAACTACGAGGAAACAAATATTGTCCCTGTTTCTCATTGATAGTATCCGTTAGTTTAGTCCAAGCTTCATCAAAATTATCTTGTCCTCCAGTCTTCTTAGCTGCTTTAGCCTTCTGGCAAAACTGCTTAAAAATACCATCTTGTAATTTAAACTCGATAGCTCCATCCCCATTTGATATCGGTCTCAATCCCTCTACAAAATCCGTATAGTCATAAGATGGGTGAAACTGTACAAAGCCGATTTGGTCTTCATTGCCATCCGTTAATTCTTTAGCGATTTCTTTAGCAAGATAAGTTTTTCCTGTACCAGGAGCACCACGGAGGATGAGGTTTTTGGATTGTAATAGAGATTGAGTTAATTGATGACGAAAATTGTTTGATGAATCCATTGTACTATTTTCTTCCTTATTTTCCATAAAGAGCTTAGAATACTCAAAAAGCATAGTTCCTAATTTCGATGGCTCCAACTCAGGATAAGTTTTGGACAACAGTTCAATTATTTTATGATTTTGCAGATAAGGTCCACCTTGAGTTGTTTGAGAAACAAAGTGGCTCCAAAATTCTTTTTGACTATTAATATTTACACCAAAGAAAGGATATCCCTCAGAATAGATACAAAGTAATTTTGTCACCATAGCAGAACGACCAATAAATTCATTTGTTGATCTTTTCATATCAAAAATAGGATTTTCAAAGTTAAAACGAATACCTTCTTTGATAATTTCATACAAATCTGATTTTAATTTTGAAAATCGTTGATCCAACTCTGAAATCTCATTATTAGCTTGATCTTTATATTTGTTTGTTTTTTTATTCCAATAAATACCAAATTTTGAAGCTGAGCCACCAGAAATTCCAAGAAATAGATTTTTGTATTTTCCCTTCTCAAGAGCGTAGCACAAAGACTTATTTTGCTGTCCCTTTCCTATTACATATTCATCGATTGACATTGTTAAAATCCTATCCAAAGGCCATTCCTGGAGAAACTCTTCTTTTAATTTATCATTAAACTTTTCACCAGCAGTTGCCTTATTTAATAACTCTTCTTTATTCAGACTGTACCATTTATAAAAATCTTCTAAACTAACTTTTCTTTTCGTCATCAATCTTACTCCTTTTATAATAATGTTCGAATAAAAAACTATATATTCCACATATAGAATATCATATCTATATAAAAAAGAAAAGAAATTCTAAACAAAAAGCCCAGTGTTAGGAGCTTAAATATCTCATAACACTAGACTTCATTTTTATCTTAGTAATACTCACCCTGACGGTAGTCCCATGAGTTAAAGGTATCTGACAGGTGCATCATGATTTTATCAATGTCAAGCCCTTTACGGATCACAACTGGAGCTGGTGAAGTTGATCGCGCTCCTCCTTGTTCTGGGATGAGTTTGCCGTCTTTATCAACCATAGACACCATCACACCTTGTTCGTAGCGAGTTTCAATCGTTTTGTCAGGTTGGATGGATGCCACGTAGTCATCTGCCTCGATGACAAGGTCCACTGCTCCTTCGATACGTTCTCCGATACCTTCTACCTTACCACGGTTTCCTTTTCCAGATGGGTTTGCAGATGAAGCGTAGACCATTTTACCTTCTTCCCAAAGTTTGGCAGCCAATTGTTCCCCAGCTTTCCCAAATTTGATAACAAAGCAGCTAGTACCACGCACGTCAGTCATAAGTTCTTCACGGCCATCCCCGTATGCTTTTAGTTTTTCAAAAGCTTCTGGTTTCCATGGAAGGATACAACCAAGAAGAATATCTTCATCCCAATGTTTTTGGTAAAAGGCTTCAATTTCTGGGTTAAGTTGCGCTAAAGCACGAAGCTCCTCCATGCTACCACAAAGTACAACACCTGGTTTGTTACGGTTACGTTCTTTAGCTTCAAACTTGCGTTCAAGTCCTGCCTTATCACTAGTCATGATGATGTAACCAACTTTTGTAGGGCAAACGATACATCCGCCCTCACCTTTTAAAATGTCATAGCCTTCTTGTGAAAGTGTTCCGTTCCATTGAATGTGTTTTGTCATAGTTCTATATTTCCTTTTCTATTTTTTCTAATCCTGCCAGTAGGCTGGTCGTTGTTTTTCATAAGCAGCAATCAAGTCTTCATACTGCAAGGTAATACCGATATCATCTAAACCATTTAAGAGTTTATGTTTCCATTCGCTATCAATTTCAAAAGTGAATTCTCCAACTGGTGAGATGATTTTTTGTTGTTCCAAGTCCACAGTTACCTGGTCACTTGGTTGTAGCTGAGCTAGTTTCTCTCTAACCTCTCTGGGCTGAACAATGGGCAACATGCCATTATTGAGTTCATTATTGTAATGAATGTCCCCAAAAGATCCTGCAATCACGACCTTAAAACCATAGTCCGCTAGAGCCCAAGCTGCGTGTTCCCTCGAAGAACCTGCCCCAAAGTTATCCCCTGAGATGAGGATACTTGCTTTGCGATATTCAGGTCGGTTAAAGACAAAGTCAGGATCCTCAGTATACTTGTCATCCAGATAACGCCAAGCATACATGAGATACTTACCAAAGCCTTTCTTATCAATCAACTTGAGAAACTGCTTGGGTAGGATTTGGTCAGTGTCAATGTTATCATTCATGAGAGGAACGGTCGTTCCTGTATAAACTGTAAATTTCTCCATATCCTCTCCTTACTGGGCTTCTGGCATTTGCCGAACATCTACAAAGCGCCCTGCAATAGCTGCCGCAGCTGCCATGGCTGGACTGCAGAGATGGGTCTTAGCACCAAAGCCTTGTCTATCTTCAAAGTTCCGGTTGCTTGTTGAGGCACAGTGGACACCATCAGGAACCTTGTCAGGATTCATTCCCAGGCACATAGAGCAACCTGGGTCTCGCCACTCAAAGCCAGCATCTAGAAAGACCTTGTCCAAGCCCAACTTCTCCGCAGCTCGTTTAACAGGACGAGAGCCTGGAACCACGATTGCTGTTAGATTTGGAGCTATCTTCTTCCCTTTGACAAATCGAGCAGCCAGTTGCAAATCGCTGAGACGAGCATTGGTGCACGAACCGATAAAGATATAGCCTAGTTCGATATCTGCTGGCTTTTGACCTGGTTCCAAGTCCATGTAGTTATAGGCGCGCTCATCATTCATATCCTTAATTTCTGGGAATCTACTGTCAAAGTCAACCCCCATAGCAGGATTGGTTCCCCAGGTTACCATAGGAGCTAAGTCTGAGACATCCATCCGGATAACCTTATCATAAACGGCATCCTCATCACTGACAATTGTTTTCCAATCCGCCACAGCCTCTTCGAAATCCTCTGGAACAGATTCACGTCCCTTGAGATAATCATAGGTGGTTTGATCTGGATTCATGATTCCCATCTTGGATCCAAACTCGATGGACATATTGCAGATGGTCATTCGCTCTTCCATGCTTAGTGCATCAATCGCTTGTCCACGATATTCCACCACATAGCCAGCACCACAAGCAACGCCGTACTTGGCAATCAAGGCTAAAATGAAGTCCTTGGAATAAACTCCCTTTTGTGGAACACCTGTGAATTCTACCAGCATTTTCTTGGGTTTGACCTGCCAGAGGGTCTGGGTAGCAAAGACATGCTCGACCTCGCTGGTCCCAATCCCAAAGGCGATGGCTCCGAAAGCTCCGTGGGTTGCCGTATGGCTATCCCCACAGACGATGAATTTCCCTGGTTGGGTTCGTCCTGTTTCTGGACCAACCATGTGAACAATTCCCTGCTTTTCAGAACCATGGGCCGCATGTTCAATCCCAAACTCCTCAACATTTTCAGCAAGCTTATCAATTTGCGCTTTAGAAATCACATCTCGAATATCATAGATATTGACTGTCGGGACATTGTGGTCAAAGGTTCCAAATGTCAAGTCTGGTCGTCTCAATCTGCGACCTGCGTCTCGTAATCCTTGAAAAGCCTGAGGACTGGTCACTTCATGAATATAATGCTGGTCCACATACATGAGTTGGGTCTGCCCCTCTTCTCCTGTGATGACATGACGGTCCCATAATTTATCAAAAATCGATTTTCCTGCCATCCATTACCTCCAAATAAAATATAAGGCTCCTAGTGTGGTCACCATCCCGAGAAACCAAACTATCTTAAAGTACCATTTTCTAGTCTTGTGGTGAAAAATGATTCCTGCTAGCCAGGCACCAAAACCACCACAAGTAAAGGCTAAAATAAGTAAGATTATCTCTGGAATGCGCCAAGCTCTTCTCCTTGCCTTTGATTTGTCAATGCCATAAATCAAGAAAACCATGACATTCCAAATCAAGAGGGCAAGAGTAATTTTTTCGTCTAACTTCATAACCTTGCAATAATAGCTTCCGTCATTTCCTTGGTCGAAGCCTGTCCACCTATATCTCTTGTTAAAACACCAGCTGCCAAACTTGCCTCAACAGCACGCTCGATACTTTCCGCATCCTCATAACGTCCAAAACTGTCTCTCAACATCATGGCAACTGATAAAATCATGGAAATAGGATTGGCAATTCCTTGACCTGCAATATCAGGAGCTGAACCGTGAATGGGCTCATAGAGACTTGGTCCATTTTCAGAATGACTGGCTGATGGCATGACTCCAAGTGTGCCAGATAGAACGCTTGATTCATCAGATAAGATATCTCCAAAAAGATTCTCCGTCACGATGACATCAAACTTGGCAGGATTAGTAATCATAAGCATGGCAGCTGAGTCCACCAGCTGATGCTCCAAGGTTACATCTGGGAAATCCTGCGCGACTTCCTCAGCTACTTTCCGCCAGAGTTTTGAGGTCGCTAGAACATTTTGCTTATCGATACTAGTCACGATTTTTCTGCGATTTCTTGCAATTTCAAAGGCCTTACGAATAATCCGCTCCACTTCCTCATAGCTGTAGTCATTGATATCACGCGCTTTTCGCTCTTCAAGGATATGATCTCCAAAGTAGATACCACCTGTCAACTCACGCACCACGACAAAGTCTACACCAGCAATTCGTTCTGGTTTGAGTGGTGACAAATGCTTGAGACTGTCAAAGATTTTTACCGGGCGAATATTGGCATAGAGATTGAGTTCCTTACGGAGAGCCAGCAGGCCTTGTTCAGGGCGAACCGCTGCTCCATCATACTGAGGACTACCGATAGCCGCTAAGAGGATCGCATCTGCTTCCCTACTTGCATTGAGAGTTTCATCAGGTAAAGGATGCCCTGCAGCATCGATACCTGCACCTCCAAAAGGTCGTCTATCAATCTCATAGTCAAAACCTGTTTTTTCAGCTAGGGCCTCCAGAACCTCTAAACCAGCCTCCATGATTTCTGGACCGATTCCGTCCCCTGCTAGAGCTACTATTTTCTTTGTCATAGCATTCTCCTCTACACACTAGGCATATCGCGGTAAGAAACGCTGCGTCCCATCTCACCAGCATTCTCTTTTTGAACAAAGGTATTAGCATTGATGTAGGCAATAGCCGAAGCCTTCAGCACATCGAAATCAAGACCTGCTGCGTTAAAGATGGTTTCTGTATCTCTGTTTTCAACAGTGACCAAGACCCGAGCCTGGGCATCAATTCCATCTGTCACAGCGTCAATAGTATAGGACACCAAGCGGACAGATTGGTTAAAGAACTTATCGATAGCGTTGAAGATTGCCTCAACTGAACCTTGACCTGTCGCATTAAATTCAACTTTCTCACCATCCATATTGGCTAGGCTAACGAGTGCTTCAATGTTATTGTCTGCATGAGTTTGAAGTTGTAAATCATCAAAGTGGAAGCCTTCTGGGTTTTCAACCATGGTTCCAGCGACCAACGCTCGAATATCTGCATCTGTGATTTCTTGTTTCTTATCGGCCAGTACCTTGAACTTAGCAAAGAGTGGCTTGATATCCTCTTCTGTAAAATCTAGGGCCAGTTCTCTTAGTTTCTCAACAAAGGCATGGCGACCAGACAATTTACCAAGCGGAAGGCTATTACTCTTAACACCAACCAATTCAGGTGTGATGATCTCATAAGTGAGAGGATTTTTAAGGACTCCATCTTGGTGAATACCAGATTCGTGAGAGAAGGCATTGCCACCAACGACGGCCTTGTTTTTAGGAACTGGAATACCAGAGAAGCGAGAAACCATTTCAGAAGTATTGATGGTTTCATTTAAAACAATACTGGTCTCTGCTTGGTAGTAATCTTGTCGAATATTGAGAGCCACTGCAATTTCTTCCAAAGCTGCATTTCCTGCTCGCTCCCCAATACCGTTGATAGTTCCTTCGACACGTCCTGCTCCGTTCTTGACAGCAGCAAGGCTATTGGCAACTGCCATTCCAAGGTCATCGTGGCAGTGAGGTGAATAGACAATCTGACGATCTGTCTTAACATTCTCAATCAGGTGTTTGAAGATAGCACCGTACTCTTCTGGAGTGGTGAATCCAACCGTGTCAGGGATATTGATATAAGACGCCCCCGCATCTACCGCAGTTTGAACAACTTGCAAGAGGAAATCCAACTCTGTTCGGGTCGCATCCTCAGGAGAGAATTCAACCACTTCAAACTTAGAACGGGCATAAGAAACATGCTCCTTGATAGCTTCCAAAATCTCTTCCTTACTCTTATTAAGCTTATACTTGCGGTGAATCGGACTAGTAGCAATAAAAACGTGAACCTGTGGATACTTGGCATCCTTTAGGGCCTCATAACAAGCATCGATATCAGACTTGACCGAACGTGCCAAACCAGTCACCGCTGTTTTCTTCAAGACCTTAGCAATCTCCTGCACTGCCGTAAATGAGTCTGGACTAGCCGCCGGAAAACCAGCTTCAATGGCTGAAATACCCCATTTCTCCAGCTGTCTTGCTATGGCAATTTTTTCTTTAATTGAAAAGTTAACACCTGGTGTCTGTTCCCCATCCCGAAGGCTAGTATCTAGAAATTCAACTGTTCTCATAAGATTTCCCCTTTTCCAAATGTGGTTTTTAAAAAAACATCTCGCTTAGAAGTCCAAGCGAGATGTTGATTAACTCCCGCTTGGTAAGCCAAACAGGACTAATGCATTTTGCACTAGCCCGAGTACCTCAACAACAAAGCAAATTGATTAAACTTAGCTGTTTTCATGTTTGACTTTCTCCTTCGTTTGATATCTTGTTTAGTATTTTAGCATAGGTAAAAACACTTGTCAAGAAAAAATCCAATATTTTCTGAAAATTTCTTCAGTATAGAATATTTAGCTAATTGAAAGTTCTTGAAAATCATTGAAATGTTTCATTTTTTAGAGGTTAAGTTCCAACTTTTTTCCATCAATTCCAGTACTTCTTCATCTGATAAAGTATCATCAAGCGCCACACTAATCCAGTAACGTTTGTTCATATGAAAGGCTGGATAAATTCCCTTTTTTGAAAGTAAGTCA
>JAWHFN010000069.1:0-7916 GCA_032565555.1 Streptococcus mitis
CAAAGCACCGCTTTGAGGTTGCAGATAAAGCTGATGTGGTTTGAAGAGTATTAGACTAATTTCCACTTGGGTCAGGCAAGTGGAAGTTACTTTGAAAAGTTACGGAGAAATGATTCCTATTTGTAAAACTCTGATAAGTCTTGGCTGATTTTGGAGAATTGTGGTATAATTTTTCTTATGGAAAAGATTATCATTACAGCAACTGCTGAAAGTATTGAACAAGTTGAACAACTGCTCGAAGCTGGCGTGGACCGTATCTATGTCGGTGAGAAAGACTTTGGACTTCGTCTGCCAACAACCTTTAGTCATGACCAATTGCGTGAAATCGCTAAGCTGGTTCATGATGCTGGTAAGGAATTGATTGTTGCAGTCAATGCCCTCATGCACCAAGATATGATGGACCGTATCAAGCCTTTCTTAGATTTCTTGGAAGAAATCAAGACAGATTACATTACAATTGGGGATGCAGGTGTCTTTTATGTGGTCAATCGCGATGGTTATTCCTTTAAAACCATCTACGATGCTTCAACCATGGTAACAAGCAGTCGTCAGATTAACTTCTGGGGACAAAAGGCTGGCGCATCTGAGGCTGTTTTGGCGCGTGAAATTCCATCAGCTGAACTTTTTAAAATGCCAGAGATTTTGGAAATTCCTGCTGAAGTTTTGGTTTATGGAGCTAGTGTTATTCACCATTCCAAACGTCCTCTCTTGCAAAACTACTATAACTTTACGCATATCGATGATGAAAAGACTCGCAAGCGTGACCTTTTCTTGGCAGAGCCAAGTGACCCTGAGAGCCATTATTCCATTTTTGAAGATAATCATGGTACCCACATTTTTGCCAACAATGACCTTGATTTGATGACAAAATTGACAGAATTGGTAGAGCATGGTTTCACTCACTGGAAACTAGAAGGGCTCTACACACCAGGTCAAAACTTTGTTGAGATTGCAAAACTCTTTATCCAAGCGCGTAGCTTGATTCAAGAGGGCAACTTTAGCCATGACCAAGCCTTCTTGCTGGATGAAGAAGTTCGTAAACTTCACCCTAAAAACCGTTTCCTTGATACAGGATTTTATGACTACGATCCTGACATGGTTAAATAAAGTAAATGATTCGTTGAGAGAAGGAAGATGCAAACATTTCTTCTCTCAATTTTTCTTATTCTCCAATATTTTCAAAAAATCAGTAGGCTAGGATGCTCTGTTTACTGGGAATTTTAATACAAGTAACCTTCTTGAGTTTGAAAATTATCCCATGTTTGCAGGTGCCAAATGGCCCTTTTTTTGGTATAATTTTTTATAATGAAAACGATTGGTAATCGCTATGTTGTGGTTGATTTAGAGGCAACTAGCACAGGAAGTAAGGCTAAAATTATCCAAGTGGGAATTGTCGTGATTGAGGACGGAAAAATCGTCGATCACTATACGACGGATGTCAATCCACATGAACCCTTAGATGCTCATATCAAAGAACTGACAGGATTGACAGACCAACGTCTGGCGCAAGCACCTGATTTTTCTCAAGTTGCTAGAAAAATCTTTGACTTGGTGGAGGATGGGATTTTTGTAGCCCACAATGTTCAGTTTGATGCCAATCTCTTGGCGGAAAATTTATTTTTTGAAGGCTATGAACTAAGAAATCCTCGTGTTGACACGGTCGAATTGGCTCAGGTTTTTTTCCCTGAACTGGAAAAATATAGCTTGCCGATATTGTGCCGGGAATTAGGAATTCCTCTAAAACACGCTCATACAGCCCTTTCAGATGCCCAGGCTACAGCGGAATTACTTCTTTTTTTACGGGAAAAGATGGCCCAGCTTCCTAAAGGTCTCTTGGAACGCTTGCTGGAAATGGCTGACGCCCTCCTATATGAGTCCTACCTGGTTATTGAAGAAATTTATCGAAGTCAATCTATCCTGAGTTCTTCAGACTTGGTCCAAGTTCAAGGACTGTATTTCAAGAAAATTGCAGCTTCCCTGGAGTCACGAAAACTATTTCAAAATTTTTCTAAAAATATTTCTCTATTGAACCTTGAAGTGAGGGAGGAGCAAGAAAGTTTTGCTAAAGAGGTTGGCTTGCTATTGAAAGATGAGCCTGTCTCATTAATTCAAGCACCGACAGGGATTGGGAAAACCTATGGCTATCTCTTACCTGCTTTGTCCCAAGTGGAAAATCGTCAGATTGTCCTTAGCGTTCCGACAAAGATTCTTCAAAATCAGATCGTGGAAGAAGAAGGTAAACATCTCAAGGAAGTGTTCCATATAGATATTCATAGTTTAAAGGGACCACACAATTATCTGAAGTTGGATGCCTTTTATCGTTCCTTGCAGGAAAATGATGAAAATCGCTTATTTAGACGCTTTAAAATGCAACTCTTGGTCTGGCTGACAGAGACAGAAACGGGGGATTTGGATGAAATCGGGCAACTCTACCGTTACCAACATTTTCTAACAGATCTTCGTCATGATGGGAATTTATCATCTCAGAGCTTATTTGTGACGGAAGATTTTTGGAAACGTAGTCAAGAAAAGGCACAAACCTGCAAGCTTTTAGTGACCAATCATGCCTATCTTGTAACTAGACTTGAAGATAATCCTGAATTTGTTAGTGACCGTTTATTGATTATTGATGAAGTCCAAAAAGTTTTGTTGGCTCTAGAAAATCTGCTTCAAGAGACCTACGATATCCAGTCTATTATTGATTTGATTGATAAGGCTTTAGTGGGAGAAGAAAACAGAGTTCAACAACGAATACTAGAAAGTATTCGCTTTGAGTGCTTCTACTTGATAGAACAATTTCAGTCTGGAAAATCTAGGAAAAATATCTTAGATTCTCTGGCCAATCTCCACCAGTATTTTTCAGAATTAGAAGTAGAAGGCTTTGAGGAGCTGGTTCGCTATTTTACAGCTGAAGGTGATTACTGGCTCGAAGCAACTGAAACGAGTCAAAAGAAAATTCAGATTTCTTCTACGAAATCAGGCCGTATTCTTCTGTCCTCCTTAGTTCCTGAGAGTTGCCAAGTCTTGGGAGTATCGGCTACTCTTGAGATTAGTCAGAGAGTTTCTTTGGCCGACCTTTTAGGCTATCCTGAAGCCAAATTTGTCAAGATTGAAGCTCGTAGAAAACAGGACCAAGAAGTGGTCTTGGTCAAAGATTTCCCTCTGGTGACAGAAACTTCCTTAGAAGTCTATGCCAAAGAGGTAGCTGATTTGCTGATGGATGTTCAAGCTTTCCAACAACCGATTTTAGTTCTCTTTACTTCTAAAGACATGCTTCTAGCAGTATCGGATTTACTTCCAGTTAGCCACTTGGCCCAGTATAAAAATGGGGATGTTCATCAGCTTAAGAAACGCTTTGAAAAAGGTGAACAACAAATCTTGCTTGGTGCAGCAAGTTTCTGGGAGGGAGTTGATTTTTCAAGCCATCCTTTTGTGATTCAAGTTGTACCAAGGCTTCCTTTCCAAAATCCCCAAGAGCCCTTGACTAAAAAGATTAATCAAGAACTGAATCAAGAAGGAAAAAATGCCTTTTATGATTATCAATTGCCGATGGCTATTATTCGTTTAAAACAGGCTTTGGGAAGAAGTATGAGACGCGAACACCAACGTTCCTTAACTCTCATTTTGGATAGGAGAATTGTCGGAAAGAGATATGGCAAACAAATAGTAGCATCTCTAGCAAAAGAAGCGAGCGTTACAACGATCGCTCAATCTGAAGTTAATGAGGCTATTGATAGATTTTTAAATGAACTTTGATAAATAGTATTGTATGAAAGTATAAGGTTAGTGTATATGAAACGTTCTCTCGACTCTAGAGTCGATTATAGTTTGCTATTGCCAGTATTTTTTCTACTGGTTATTGGCGTGGTGGCTATCTATATAGCCGTTAGTCATGATTATCCAAACAATATTCTGCCCATTTTAGGGCAACAGGTCGCTTGGATTGCCTTGGGGCTTGTGATTGGTTTTGTGGTCATGCTCTTTAATACAGAATTTCTTTGGAAAGTGACCCCCTTTCTGTATATTTTAGGCTTGGGACTCATGGTCTTGCCTATCGTCTTTTATAATCCAAGCCTAGTTGCATCAACGGGTGCCAAAAACTGGGTATCAATAAATGGAATTACCCTATTCCAACCGTCAGAATTTATGAAGATATCCTATATTCTCATGTTGGCTCGTGTGATTGTTCAATTTACAAAGAAACATAAGGAATGGAGACGCACAGTTCCGCTGGACTTTTTATTAATTTTTTGGATGATTGTCTTTACCATTCCAGTCCTAGTTCTTTTGGCACTTCAAAGTGACTTGGGGACGGCTTTGGTTTTTGTAGCCATTTTCTCAGGAATCGTTTTATTATCGGGGGTTTCTTGGAAAATTATTATTCCAGTATTTGTGACTGCTGTAACAGGAGTTGCTGGATTCTTAGCCATTTTTATCAGTAAGGGTGGTCGGGCTTTTCTCCATCAATTAGGAATGCCGACCTACCAAATCAATCGTATCTTGGCTTGGCTCAATCCTTTTGATTTTGCCCAAACAACCACTTACCAACAGGCTCAAGGGCAGATTGCCATTGGGAGTGGTGGCTTGTTTGGTTAAGGATTTAATGCTTCTAATCTGCTTATTCCAGTTAGAGAGTCGGATATGATTTTCACGGTCATTGCAGAAGATTTTGGCTTTATTGGCTCTGTCCTTGTTATTGCCCTTTATCTCATGCTGATTTATCGTATGTTGAAGATTACTCTTAAATCAAATAATCAGTTCTACACCTATATTTCTACAGGTTTGATTATGATGTTGCTCTTCCATATCTTTGAGAATATCGGTGCCGTGACAGGTTTGCTTCCTTTGACTGGGATTCCCTTGCCTTTTATTTCGCAAGGAGGATCGGCTATTATCAGTAATTTGATCGGTGTTGGCTTGCTTTTATCGATGAGTTATCAAACCAATCTAGCTGAAGAAAAGAGTGGAAAAGTCCGATTCAAGCGGAAAAAGGTTGTATTAAAACAAATCAAATAAGGAGAAAATCATGGTAAAAGTAGCAGTTATGTTAGCTCAGGGCTTTGAAGAAATTGAAGCTTTGACAGTTGTAGATGTCTTGCGTCGTGCAAATATTACTTGTGATATGGTTGGTTTTGAAGAGCAAGTGACGGGGGCGCATGCAATCCAAGTAAGAGCAGATCGTGTTTTTGAGGGTGATTTATCAGACTATGACATGATTGTCCTTCCTGGAGGAATGCCTGGTTCTGCACATTTGCGCGATAATCAAGCCTTGATTCAAGAGTTGCAAAGCTTCGAACGAGAAGGGAAGAAACTGGCAGCTATTTGTGCGGCGCCAATTGCCCTCAATCAAGCAGGGCTATTGAAAAACAAGCAGTACACTTGCTATGATGGCGTTCAAGAGCAAATCCTTGATGGTCAATATGTCAAGGAAACAGTAGTGGTAGATGGTCATTTGACAACCAGTCGAGGTCCCTCTACAGCCCTTGCCTTTGCCTACGAGTTGGTGGACCAACTAGGAGGAGACGCAGAGAGTCTACGAACAGGAATGCTCTATCGAGATGTCTTTGGTAAAAATCAATAAAACGGGAGTCAAACTCTCGTTTTTTATGTGGAAAACTCAAGGAAATCATCGCATTTTTCATAAAAAAATGCTATAATGAAGGGTATGAAATATCACGATTATATCTGGGATTTAGGTGGAACTTTACTGGATAATTACGAAACTTCAACAGCTGCATTTGTTGAAACATTGGCATTGTATGGCATCACACAAGACCATGACACTGTCTATCAGGCTTTAAAGGTTTCTACTGATTTTGCGATTGAGACATTCGCTCCCAACTTAGAGCATTTTTTAGAAAAATACAAAGAAAATGAAGCCAGAGAGCTAGAACATCCGATTTTGTTTGAAGGAGTTTCTGAATTATTGGAAGACATTTCAAATCAAGGTGGGCGTCATTTCTTGGTTTCTCACAGAAATGATCAGGTCTTGGACATTTTAGAAAAAACCTCTATAGCAGCCTATTTTACAGAAGTGGTGACTTCTAGCTCAGGCTTTAAGAGAAAACCAAGTCCAGAGTCTATGATTTATTTAAGAGAAAAGTATCAGATTAGCTCTGGTCTTGTTATTGGTGATCGACCAATTGATATCGAAGCAGGTCAATCTGCAGGACTAGCTACCCACTTGTTTACCAGTATCGTGAATTTAAGACAAGTATTAGACATATAAGAAAAAGGAATAAGATGACAGAAGAAATCAAAAATCTGCAGGCACAGGATTATGATGCCAGTCAAATTCAAGTTTTAGAGGGCTTAGAGGCTGTTCGTATGCGTCCAGGGATGTATATTGGGTCAACCTCAAAAGAAGGTCTTCACCATCTAGTCTGGGAAATCGTTGATAACTCAATTGACGAGGCCTTGGCAGGATTTGCCAGCCATATTCAAGTCTTTATTGAGCCAGATGATTCGATTACTGTTGTCGATGATGGGCGTGGTATCCCAGTCGATATTCAGGAAAAAACAGGTCGACCTGCTGTTGAGACAGTCTTTACGGTTCTTCATGCTGGAGGAAAATTCGGAGGTGGCGGCTATAAGGTCTCAGGTGGTCTTCACGGAGTGGGGTCGTCAGTAGTTAACGCCCTTTCCACTCAATTAGACGTTCATGTCCATAAAAACGGTAAGATTCATTACCAAGAATACCGTCGTGGTCATGTTGTCGCAGACCTTGAGGTGGTTGGAGATACGGATAAAACGGGAACAACAGTTCACTTCACACCGGACCCAGAAATCTTCACTGAAACAACAACCTTTGATTTTGATAAATTAAATAAACGCATTCAAGAATTGGCCTTTCTAAATCGCGGTCTTCAAATTTCAATTACAGATAAGCGTGAAGGTTTGGAACAAACCAAGCATTATCATTATGAAGGTGGGATTGCTAGTTATGTTGAGTATATCAACGAGAACAAGGATGTAATCTTTGATACACCAATCTATACAGACGGTGAGATGGATGATATCACAGTTGAAGTAGCCATGCAGTACACAACTGGTTACCATGAAAATGTCATGAGTTTCGCCAATAATATTCATACACATGAAGGTGGAACGCATGAACAAGGTTTCCGTACAGCCTTGACACGTGTTATCAATGATTATGCTCGCAAGAATAAATTACTTAAAGACAATGAAGACAACTTAACAGGGGAAGATGTCCGCGAAGGCTTAACTGCAGTTATCTCAGTTAAACACCCAAATCCACAGTTTGAAGGACAAACTAAGACCAAACTGGGGAATAGCGAAGTGGTTAAGATTACCAATCGCCTCTTCAGTGATGCCTTCTCCGATTTCCTCATGGAAAATCCACAGATTGCCAAACGTATCGTGGAAAAAGGAATTCTGGCTGCTAAGGCTCGTGTGGCTGCCAAGCGTGCGCGTGAAGTCACTCGTAAAAAATCTGGTTTGGAAATTTCCAACCTTCCAGGGAAACTAGCAGACTGTTCTTCTAACAATCCTGCTGAAACAGAACTCTTCATCGTCGAAGGAGACTCAGCTGGTGGATCAGCAAAATCTGGTCGTAACCGTGAATTTCAAGCAATCCTTCCAATTCGCGGTAAGATTTTGAACGTTGAAAAAGCTAGCATGGATAAGATTCTTGCTAACGAAGAAATTCGTAGTCTATTTACAGCGATGGGAACAGGATTTGGGGCAGAATTTGATGTTTCGAAAGCCCGTTACCAAAAACTCGTTTTGATGACCGATGCCGATGTCGATGGAGCCCACATTCGTACCCTTCTTTTGACCTTGATTTATCGTTATATGAAGCCAATTCTAGAAGCTGGTTATGTTTATATCGCTCAACCACCAATCTATGGTGTCAAGGTTGGAAGCGAGATTAAAGAATACATCCAGCCAGG
>JAWHFN010000070.1:0-7843 GCA_032565555.1 Streptococcus mitis
GCCTCCGTCATAATCCCATATCCCCAGTAAGCCTGGCCTAGCACATAGCCAATTTCACAAGAAGAATCGTTCTCATCTATTGCAACGATGCTGATATCTCCTATCACCTGCTCCGGGTTTTCTTTGAGATAAATGGCCCATTTGTAATAGTTGGGATTAGCATAGGAGGCAATCCAATTACGAATCGAGTTTCGAGTCACATCGACATCAGGATGGGGATCCCAAGTGACATAGGTCAGATTCTCAGCGGATGAAGCCCAAATCTGAAACATGGCTTCTGCATCACTTTCCACAAATCTTCGTAAGATTAAACGATCTGTCTGTAATATTTGCGTACCGATTGCTTTCATGACGCTACCTCGCTTTCTGATAGATGATTCTATGTCCAATCTCAATTTAAATTTATTTTGCTTTTGAATTTCAAAGTAATAAGCGAAAAAGGTCCACTGGACCTTCTCTCACTTTCTTATTTCAATGTGAGAGGCTGAAAACCTCCACTGGAGGTTTTTCTTGCTTTTTAATTTCAGGGCAAGAAGCTAAAAAGGTCCCCCGGACCTTCCTCGTTCTCCTATTTTTAGACTCGGGCTGAAAATCTCCACTGGACCTTTTTACTCCCAAAAGTCATCAAATACGGTGATTGGTAGGCGGCGTTTGTGTTGGCCTTTATGCCACCAGTTTTCGATTCTTGCTTGTGCTTCTGGGCTGATTGTTTTGCCTTCTAGGTAGTCATCAATCTCTTCATAAGTGACTCCGAGGGCTACTTCGTCAGCCAGGCCTGGTTTGTCTTCTTCTAGGTCTGCCGTTGGGATTTTTTCATAGAGGGCTGGGTCTGCACCAAGTTCCTTCAAAAGTTGTTTTCCCTGGCGTTTATTGAGGCGGAAAAGGGGTAAAATATCCGCACCACCGTCACCAAACTTGGTAAAGAAACCTGTGATATTTTCCGCAGCGTGGTCTGTTCCAATGACCGCTCCGCTATGGGAACCTGCAAGGGCATATTGGGCAATCATACGGCAACGAGCCTTGATATTGCCCTTGTTGAAGTCTGAGACAGAACTGCCTGTCGCTTCAACTGCAGCTGTCATAGCATCAGCTGATTCCTTGATATTAACTACCAAGCTGACATCTGGCTGGATAAATGCTAGGGCTTTTTGAGCATCTGCTTCATCGGCTTGTACTCCGTATGGCAGACGGACAGCGATAAATTTGTAGCTGTCATCTCCTGTCTCTGCTCGCAGTTCTTCCATAGCTAATTGAGCTAAACGCCCTGCCAAGGTTGAGTCTTGTCCTCCAGAAATCCCTAGTACAAAGGTTTTAAGAAAGTGGTGTTTTTTCAGGTATCTCTTTAAGAAATCAATGGAACGACGGATTTCTTCCTGGGCATCAATCACTTGTTTGACACCCAGTTGTTGAATAATAGTCTCTTGCAAACTCATTCTTCTTCTCCTTCGCCGAGGGCTTCCTTGCGCATTTTGTCTATCAAGTCCATCTTGTCTTGCCATACATCACGCGCCAAATCCACTGGATAGTGCTGCGGATTGAGTACACGCTTGTACTCATCCCAAAGCTTGTCAAATTCCTTACGAGCATAATCCTGAATCTCAGTCAAGCTAGGTAAGTTGTAAATCAATTTCCCGTCTTTGAAGATATCCACCAAGAGAGGAACAGCGTCAAAATTACGAACGGTCTTCTTGATGTAGGTATAAGTCGGATGGAACATCTTGATTTCTGTCATGCTGGCAACATCTACGCCATCATAAGTGATATAGTCTCCTTCTGACTTGCCTTTTTCACGACTGGTAATGCGCCACACCTGCTTCTTACCTGGCGTCGACACTTTTTCCGCATTATTAGACAGCTTAATGGTATTACGCATATTACCATTTTCATCTTCGATCGCAACAATCTTATAAACCGCCCCAAGAGCTGGTTGGTCATATGCTGTAATCAGCTTAGTACCTACTCCCCAAACATCAATCTTAGCGTGTTGCATTTTGAGGTTAAGGATGGTATTTTCATCAAGGTCATTTGATGCATAAATCTTAGCATCAGTAAATCCTGCCTCGTCCAGTTGTTGACGAACTTTTTTAGAAATATAGGCAATGTCTCCAGAGTCAATACGGACACCAAGGAAATTAATCTTGTCACCAAGTTCACGCGCAACCTGAATAGCAGCTGGCACACCGATACGAAGGGTATCATAGGTATCTACAAGAAAGACGCAATTTTTGTGGGTCGCAGCATAAGCCTTGAAAGCCTCATAGTCATTGCCATAAACCTGTACCAAGGCATGGGCGTGAGTTCCTAAAACAGGAATGTCAAAGAGTTTACCAGCACGCACGTTGCTAGTTCCATTGGCGCCACCAATCACCGCTGCGCGTGTTCCCCAGATAGCAGCATCCATTTCTTGTGCACGACGAGTCCCAAATTCCATCAGTGGTTCATCCGCAATAACCGAACGAATACGAGCTGCCTTGGTCGCTACCAAGGTCTGGTAGTTGACAATATTCAAAAGAGCCGTTTCGACCAATTGACATTGGGCTAGAGGGCCTTCCACCTGTACAATCGGTTCATTGGCAAAGACCAAGTCCCCTTCTTGAGCAGAACGAACGGTCAATTCCAACTTGAAATTTCGAAGGTAATCCAAGAATTCCCCATGATAGCCAAGCGACTCTAAGTAGTCGATATCACTATCTGAAAAGCGCAAAGCTTCAAGATAGTTCACAATTCTTTCCAAACCTGCAAAAACCGCATAGCCGTTCTTAAAAGGCTGTTGGCGGAAATAGACCTCAAAAACAGCCTTTTTATTGTGAATCCCTTGGTCAAAGTAAACCTGCATCATGTTAATCTGGTACAAGTCCGTGTGCAATGTTAAACTATCATCTGGATACATACTTTTCCTACTTCCTTAGCTAGAAACTCATGAAAATTTTCAAGAACTTTCACATATTCCAATAAATTAGTACTATTATATCACATTTTAGCTGTATTGAGAAAAGAGCAACAAGCTATTCACCACTCTCCAGTTCATCCATATCTTGTTCAAACTTTTTCTGAGCCCATTCGCCAAAACTTAATGCAATATATAAATGTCATTTTGTAAAATTTTATTAACAAAAACTCTCTACCACCTAAATGATAGAGAGTTTCTGCTTATTCAATTTTTTCAAAACATCTACAGCATCGTAGGATTTCACATCTAATGTTGTATTGTCCTCAATATCGTCTAAAAAGATACAATTTATAGGTTATAACCTCTACTTAACTTATGTGTGAGTCTCTCTTTGTATTATACCTTCATATTCTCCTTACAAATCCTTTTGGTAATAATATCTTTGCCCAATGTAGGGATAATCTTGTAAGGTAAAGACTTCCTTGTAGCCATGCCTTTTATAAAAATCTGGAGCTTGAAACTGGTAGGTATTGACAAAAGCAAAACGACAGTTTCGATTCTTAGCTTCAGTTTCTGCTTGCTGCAATAGTCTTGAACCGATTCCTAGCCCTCTCAGTTCCTCTTTTACAAATAAATACTCGATTTCTAGCCAATTTCCGAAAGTCTCAGCTACCAAGCCTGCCAGAAGATTGCCTTTTTCATCTTCAACATAAAGATTCAATAGCTCACTCTCAGCCTCTTCTCTTTTGGAACGGTTATAAGCACGAATCAAATTCCCTATTTCTTGCGCCTTCTGGGATTCCTTATTTTCCAATCTAAAGTACATCCAAACCTCCTCGAAAACTGATACAGCTTGATTATAGCCTTATTTCAATAGACTGTCAAATTAGCAAAAACCCACCAATCTGAGTTGATGAGTTTCAAATTTAATACTATCACTGCTTATATTCTTTTAATTTATAATTCGATAAATAGGACTTCAACCCTTCTAAATCTGTCGTAGTATTAAACTGGGCTTTCTCTAGCTTATCCATATCTACACTGCCATCTTTTTTGACTCCTGCAGCATAACTATAATCTTTATAATTAGTATCTTTAGATCCATCAGATTTGGTCTCAGTGACCTTATAGAGAATACTTATAACAATTACATTTTCATAAGCACTGTTACTTGATGAAAATACTCCTAAGAATGTTCCTTGTGGTTCTAGGGTATAAGAAGATGAAGAATTATTCTTGTTTTCAGACTTACTGTAGTCATCAATTTTCTTAAGAATATCCTTTAATTCCTTAATTTCACTGACCTCTTTTAGGCCTGAAACTGGAACTTCAAAACTCTTTTCTGCAGGTACTTTCCCTTCTTTTTTCAATTTTGTCAAATAGTAGTCACGAACCACAAGTTTGATGTTATCTCCATTTTTCAAATCATTGGCATCAGAATTACCATCAATAGTGAAGATATCTTCCTCATCTTTTGTTTTAGGAATAGAAACTCGACCATAGCCATTGAAACCTTCAAAACTTAAAGGAGTTAGTTTTAAGAGTTCTTCTTTTGAAACTTTTTCATATTCCTTCAGTGTTTCAACCTTAAATGATTTCTTTTCAGCTTTAACAGGTGAGTTTTGCGAAGTCGTTGTGACTGTGAAAGTCACTTCATCCCCATTTTTTAACTCACTTTTCTTATCAAACTCGTAGCGGACACTACTAATCATAGCCTTAGCTAGAGAAGCCTTTGAGGCTAATTGTGGATTGGTTGCCAAGGCTGATAAGGCTACAGGATCATTCTGGGCAAGGGCTTGAGCTTGTTCCTTATTAAAGCCAGCCTTTTTGTAGGATAGTTCCTTAACCATAGCCGCAATCACTTCTTCATTATAGGTCAAGGTTCCTGACTCTGAATAACCTGAAAATTCAACCCTAACTTCTTTTGCTAAACTTTTAGGTTGCCCTTGATAAAAGTTATAACCTACAAAAGCAATAATAGTAAGTCCAAGAGCAATCAGTACACCAAGAGTTTCCTTACGTCGTGTCTCAATGATGTGTTTTACCTTATCCACAAATCCTAACTGACTTGGGACAGGAGCTATAGGATTGGCATGTTCACTTTCCTGCTTAACGCTTGTCTCTTGCTCCGAAACTTCTGTGTTATTTGAAGTCTCTTCGTTTACCTTATTTTCCAACTCTTCCACTTAAAATCTCCTTTGTATAACCAAAATGGAATTATTTGATCCATTTACCAGATCCATCTACACGGTAACCATCTGGTGTACGTTCGCTAACAGCCATTTTACCATCTGATTTAAGGTAATAATCTCCTACCCATTTGTTACGAGCGTAGCTTCCTTCTGATGTCAAGTAATAGTAAGAACCGTAGTTGCCATCATAAATCCATTCACTCTTAGCCATGTAGCCACCTGATTTGAGATAGTAGTTCCCTACCCAAGCATTTTCAACATAGTCACCAGCAGCATTCAAATAGAAATAAGACTTATATTGTGAATCATAGATCCATTTGCTGATAACCTTTTGGCCATTTTGGTAGTAAGAACGACCTACCCAACCATTCTTTCCACTTGGTTGTTCTGGAATTTTTGGATCAGATGTTGGTGTTGATGTTGGCTTTAAGTTAACTTTTTCGTATTTAACAAATTCTCCATCTTTAATGGTCAATTTAATTGCTCCAACTAAAGTAAAGTAACCTGACTCATGAGAAAGTGTCAAATCCTTAAATGAAACTAGATAGGTTCCATCTGGGTAAGGGTTCCCATTTAGAAAAGATAAATTCAACTTTGCTCTACCAACATTTTTCTTAGCTTCCCCATTTGTAACTGGATTAATAACAATGAAAGTATTTGGATTTACCACCCGTCCTGTATTTGCTTCTAAAATTTCAACAGCCTTATACTGGCCAGTTGCAACAGTTACATCAGGACGTTCTCCAACAATTTCCAAGTATAATTTTCCATCTAGTCCCATCTGGGCAGTTACATCCGCATAAATCTTACGGTATTCTGCAGCTTCTACACTGCTTGTAGGAAGTACACTTGTTGTGATAACTCCTGCTGTTACGAGGCTCAACCCCATTACTGATCCTGTCAATACATGTTTTATTTTCATCTTCTATTTCTCCTTTTTATTCACTAACCTTATAATAAAATTCGTTTGGATTGGACACTGTATCCACACTTTGAGTAAGTAACAAACGATCCTTGCTACTGTCAGACGCATCTTTGAAAGTGGTATCACCTACATTTATATCTGGATGCACAACTCCTTTTGGAATAAGTATAACCGACGCACCACCGCCACCACTAAATCCGATTCCAAATTTTGCCATATTATTTACAATTCTAGGTGGAGCCGGTGTTACTTCATCTCCGTTTGTAAATCCATGCTCATCAAAAGTGACTTCGCCACCCTTGTTATTCTTCCAAGTTCCTTTGATACTGCTGAAGTTTTTCTGGTAAATCTCAGCCAGATGAGCACCAGGTCCCTTGGCTTGCTCCTCTAGGTCAATAAAGGGACGACTAGCTGAAGCATCATCAAAAATCAACCAGTTCAAGCCTTCCAAATCAATCTTTTTAATCCCATCTAGCCCTTGCAGACTTGAAGGATCCTTGGTTTCTCTCAAATCATAGTTAACTGAGCTGGCTTCCTGGTAACGGCCATCTGCAAAGAAATAGGTTTTAGCAATTGCCTCCGGTCTAGGAGAATTGAAATTTAGATAAGAAATCGCACCGTTCTCATAAGGAATAAGTATACGACGTTCTCCACCTCTTCCAGCTACTCCACCAGACTTCACTAGCAGAGTTCCTTGATCAGTTAGATAATAAATTCCAAGTAAAATCTTATCTTGCTTAATCAGTAATTCCTTTTTCCCATCCTTATTGATATCATAAAAAGTATAAGCGATATCTCTTCCATCATAATCAAATAAAATGGAATTAATATAAGACTCCTCTTTATCATCTGAGGAAGACTGAGGCATTTGTTTAGCCTGTGCTGTCTTAACCCTCTCTTTATAAGATTCCAAAACATTTTGATAAGCCACATGGTAATCAATCTTTGGTTGTTCAGCTTTTTTATCTTCTGAAGCACTGGTTTGGACTGTAGCGTCAGTTGACTCTCCCCCACTCGTCTGACTAGCCTGTTGACCACAGGCTGCTAATAAAATGACTGAGCCAGCCAATAACAAGCCACTTAAAATGCTTTTTGGGGACATAATACCTCCTTTATTTCTTTTTAAAAGATTTGCCAGCCAGTATACCAGTCGGATCTGAAGTAATGGTCAGCTCTCCACCTTTGATCTCATAACCTAGTTTCATTGAAGACAATTCAAAGGTCTTTTCTTTCTGGTTGACCTTCATCTCATCTGTCTGCTCTGTTTGCTTACCCTCTGTTAGGAAACCAATTGTTTTTCCTTTGGTATGAACTTGTCCCTTATCACCCTTGATTTGGATGGTCACGGTTACTTCTTCCATAAATGGCATGCTACCTTGATAGACATAAGTTCCATCTGCTGAGGAACAGGCCACCAAAAGCAATAGGCTCGTTACTAGCGATAATACAAATGCAACTTTCTTTTTCAATGTTTATCCCTCTTTTTTCTTTAAAACAATTCCTAATCCTGCCAAGAAGCCATATCCTAATAAAGCTAGTAGGCTCACTTGACTTCCAGTATTAGGTAATGCTTTTTGTCCGGCTTCTTCTTGTGTTAGAGATAGAACTGCTGGTGCTTGGTAGCTTGGTGCTGGCACTACAGGTTTCACATCTTGGTTGTCAGCTTGACCTGGCTCTTGGCCCGGTTCTTGACTTGGCTCTTTGCCTGGTTCTTGGCTCGGCTCTTTTCCTGGTTCTTTGTCTGGTTCTTTGCCTGGCTCTTTACCTGGTTCTTTGCCTGGCTCTTTGCCTGGCTCTTTACCTGGTTCTTTGCCTGGTTCTTTACCTGGTTCTTTG
>JAWHFN010000071.1:0-7823 GCA_032565555.1 Streptococcus mitis
CTGGGTGCGATCACTGACCTCAAGCTTGGCTAGGATATTGGACACGTGGGTCTTGACCGTCTTGAGAGAGATAAAAAGTTCGTCTGCGATGCGCTGATTTTCGTAGCCCTTGGCGATGAGTTGAAGAACATCTCGCTCACGCGCAGTCAGATCCTCATGTAGTTCTATGTGATTGCGGTGGTATTCGACTTTTTTGCTGACCTCTTGCTCAATGGCCAACTCCCCAGCAGCCACCTTACGGACAGCATGGAGCAGTTCGTCGGCACTAGAAGTCTTAAGCATATAGCCATGAGCACCTGCATCTAAGACGGGCATAATTTTTTCATTGTCCAAATAAGAGCTCACAATCAAAATCTTGGCTTCAGGCCATTCTTTGAGGATATCCAAGGTCGCATCAATTCCATTCATCTCAGGCATGACGATATCCATAACAATAACATCTGGACGCAGTTCCAAGGCCAAGTCAATACCTTGAGACCCATTTGCAGCCTCGCCCACAACTTCTACATCGTCTTGGAGGTCAAAGTAGCTTTTCAAGCCCAATCGGACCATTTCATGGTCATCTACCAGTAAAATTCTCATCTCTACTCCTTTATCATTCCTTATCGAGCAGGGGAATACGGATATCAACCGCCATCCCTTGCTTGGGAGCTGTCAATAACTGAACCTCCCCTGCCATATCTTCAACTCGCTCCTTGATATTACGAAGTCCATAACTCAAGTCATCGAAGCTCCCCAACTGGAAACCAATCCCATTGTCCACCACCTTCAGTTGCAATTCAAGATCCGTCTGATAGAGATAGACATCCAAACAAGAGGCCTGGGCATGGCGAAGGGTATTGCTGATCAATTCCTGCAAAATGCGAAAGATATGTTCCTCGATTTTCTTAGGCAATTTCGTCACATTTTGCTTGAAACTAACCTTGAGATCACTCTTGTCCTTAAGCTCTTTTAAGAGGATTTGAATCCCTTCAACCAGACTCTTCTGCTCCAGCTCAACCGGTCGCAAATGCAAGAGCAAGACCCGCAAATCCTTTTGGGCGGTTTCTAAAATAGCTGTGACACTCTGCAACTGGGTCTGCATCTTTTCTCTGTCCAGTTTCAAAACCTGCTGACTGATACCTGACAAAATCATATGGGCCGCAAACAACTCCTGACTAACCGTATCGTGCAAATCCCGAGCAATCCGCTTTCGTTCTTTCTCGATGATTTCCTCTTCCTGAGTAAGACTGTGATTTTCAGCTTTTTGAAGAGCCTCTGTCAAGAGGTTAAGTTTCCCTGACAAGGACTTGAAACTGGCATCCAAATCTGGATCTGCAACCTGAACCACTTCTTGCCCTGCCAACAAACGCTTGAGATTGACCTGAATTTTTCTTAGAGAAAGCTCTTCCACACCTCGCCAAAACAGGGCTAAAAGACAGGTCATGGACAAGCTGAATACCAACAACAAAAAGACAAATTTTTCTGTTTTTTCAACATTATGCAGGAAAATAGACCAGTCAAAGTCAAGGATTTCCAGCAAGCTGTGGGAGAGAAATAAGACAAACAGGAAGGAGGTGAGGGCAATGATAACATAGGCTTGTTTTTTCATCCTCTGACCACCTCCACATCGCCAATCATAGTGGTCAAGAAAATCTTGACACTCTTGTTACTCTTAAGATAGTCTCTTGTTTCTTGATGATAGTGTTCATTGCGGAGGGCTCGCTTGGGCTGGTTGAAAAAAGTCAAATCACCATAGAGACAATTAACGCTGAGACTGACTTCCACATCTACAGGTACAATGATTTTGGTTGTTCCTACCATCTTTCTGAGAATAATGACATTATCATGATTGGTTAGGATGACCCTCTCCAGATGAATGGTATCCTTGCCCATGAGACGAAAGAGATTGATATCATCAAACTGGCAAGTCTGGTAGCTTGAAAAATGATGGAGATTGCCAAACCAACGATTTTTCTCCTTCTTAACCGTTACCACCTCTTCAAAAACCAAATTGGTCTGCTCTTTTTCCTGGTTCATCATCGGATAAAGAAGAAAGAGGCTGTATATGACCGCAACAAAAATAGCTAAAATCACAAAGGGGTTGAGCATGACGATGAAAAAGAAGAGAATGGTTGCCACCACCAAAAGAAGGTTATTACCCTCTTTACCAGTGTAATAGCGAATCAAAAGCAAAAAGAGGAATAGAATCAGCAGAAAACGCGAAAAATGCTCTGATACCATCAAAATCAGAGCTCCCGTCAACAGACAGGCTTCGATAAATAAAAAGATTTTAAATTTTCTCATAGGTTCATCCTCTCCCTTCTATTTTATCACAATTCAAAAAAGTCACCTCGGTCTGAGGATGGAAAAAAGGCGATGGTTACGCCTTTTTCATCTGATCCTTTGCTTCTTTTAATTTTCCATATAGAAGATAGTCTACTTTTTGCAGTTCTGCTATGGTGGCACAATTAAGGGCACACATAATCAAGCGTAAATCTGCTTTCCATCCTTGAACAATGTCGATTACTTCTTCAACTGTATAGGTTTCAACCAATTCCAGAACTGTTCGAGACAGTCCCACAGCCTTGGCACCAAAGACCAAACACTTAATCATATCCAGTGGATTCCGAACGCCTCCACTGACCAAGAGTTGGACCTTGTCTTTCCAGTCTTGGGCATTGAGAAGGGCTTGCATGGTAGACTGGCCCCATTGATTGAGATAATCACGCTGGCCACTGCGACGGTTTTCGATATAAGCAAAGCTGGTACCACCACGACCTGACAGATCAAAGATTCGAATCCCTAGTTCATAGGCTCTTTCGATGGTCTTCACATCCATTCCAAAGCCGACTTCCTTTAGGACAATAGGAACAGGGATTTGTTTACTATAGTCTGCTAGATTCGATTGCCAGCTTCTGAACTTCCTTTCTCCCTCAGGCATGAGTAATTCCTGCATGACATTGACATGCACTTGTAAAAGTAAAGGATTCATCTCCGTCACAGTCTGCAAACCAAGTTCAACCGGCTTATCCAATCCAATATTGGTTCCAAGAAGGAGATTTGGATGACTAGACTTGACAGAAAAAGAGTCATCTGCTGGATCTTTGAGAGCCGCACTATAAGAGCCCGTCACAAACAAAATCTCACAGGCTTCTGCTACCTGAGCTAGTTTTTGATTGATTTCTTTACCTTTTTCACTCCCACCTGTCATGGCATTGATATAAAAAGGAAAATCCCACTTTCGACCAGCAAACTCTGTCGACAGATTGATTTCATCCAGATCGTAAAGAGGCAAGGAAGCATGAATCAACTCCACCTCATCAAAGCTATTATAGGAACTTTTCTGCTCAAGGGCATAGCGGATGTGCTCATCCTTACGATTTGTCGTCATGTCCTATCCTTTCTTGGTATAAGAGCTCAATCCCCAGATTGACCCAACGGTTTTTTAGGGTTTCAGTTGATTGCTCATCAAAACTCAAGGCAATACCACAATCACCACCACCAGCGCCGCTACTCTTAGCAACAGCCTGCAAATCTTGACTGGCTTCTTTCAACTGTCTAAGCGAAGGCGTGTAAATATCTGCGCTCAAGCTTTCTAAAAGCTTACTGGCTACTTCTACTTGCTCGATAATTTTTTCTGATTCCCCCTGCTCCAAAGCTTCTACCAAAGAAACCACCGTTTCTTTTGAGGAACTTAAAAAATTCTGATTGATATTTTGCTTGATTTGCTGAACCATGTGACTCGATACAGCCACTTCCTTGGTCCATCCCACTAGGAAATCACATTCTAAGGCAGGTTGTACGTGTGAGATTGAAAAGCCCCAATCACGCTCTAAAACTGTCGCCAACTTTTCTTCTTTTAGCCAAGCAGCTACCTGCTGGCGGTCAAATGACTGGTAAAGAACCAATTCCTCTGCCACAATACAGGCAAGATCCCCCATAGAACCATTGTCTCCGCGCTTGAGCAAGATCGCGCTAGCCAGCTTGAACAAGAGCTCCTGATCAACCGAAAGCTTATAGAGAGACAGCAAAGCCTTGACAACCAAGACAACGACGCTACCGCTAGAACCCAGACCAAACTTTTTCCCTTCTCGTTCCATTTTTCCACGGATTTCTAGAGAAAAAGGTTTTAAAGTTTGACCTCGATAAATCAGGAAATCTTCCACTAAAGCAATCGTTTCTTGAATCAAGCTATAGTCAGAATTTGGCGTCAAATCCACTGCGAAATCAAACATATCTGAATAGATACGGTAGCTGTCAGAAAAGGCAATCTCGCCCTTCATATAGATAGGTATCGCCTTTATCAAGGCTAGCTGTCCTGGCTCTAAAATGGCATATTCACCCGCCCAATAGAGTTTCCCGCAAGTTTTAACAGCAATCATCTTGGCTCAAATCCTTTGTTTTTGACACAATCAAGCGATAACGCTGACCGAAGATTTCTGATAAATGCTCCAAGTCTTTCTCTTGACATAGGACCTTGACATTGGGACCAGCATCCATGGTAAGGTAGCAGGCTTCCCCTTGCTCACGAAGCTGGTGAACAAAGTCCATGGCTTCATAAGAGGCATCCGTCAGATAAGAAAAGGCTGGTGATGCTGTTTTGGTCGTAGCGTGCATAGCCAGGGCATTTTTCTCCGTTAACTCCCCAACCTTGGCAAAGTCATTCTCTTTGAGATAAACCAGCATATCCTGATAATCCTTCTCAGACTGACGCACCCAGTCATCAAAGGTCGTCGAGGTTTCCACACAAAGTTTCATCCCGTCACGGCTAGAGATTGGTTTTTTCTTATCCTCTAGCACCAACATAATCATAGCTAGTTTCAAGTCTGTCTCTACAGGGTAAATTTCCCCACTATCCTTATCCCAGGCACCTAGCGGTCCATAAAAACTCCGAGAGGAAGATCCTGAGGCAAACTTAGCCTCCTGTGCCAACTGGCTCCGAGTCAAACCAAGTTTGAAATAAGCATTGCAAGCCTTGACCAGGGCGGACAAACCACTAGAACTTGAGGACAAGCCCGCTGCGGTAGGCATATTGTTCTGAGTATCGATACGGACAAAGCCTTCTCCAACTGGACAGTAGCGGTCAATAATCTTACTCATCTTGGCATGCTCCGCCTCATTTTGTAGCTTACCATTGATATAAAAGGCATCAGCTGTCGCATTCGTCGGTAGAGGCGACAAGGTCGTCTCCGTGTACATATTTTCCAAAGTCAGAGAGATACTGCTAGTAGCAGGCACCATCTCTTTTTCTTTTTTCTTTCCCCAATATTTGATAATAGCAATATTTGCGTAAGAACGTACTGTTACAGGCTCTCGATCCATGTCTGAACAGCTCCTTTCTCTTCTAATCTTTCTGCTAGTTCTTGTGCGTGTGTCAAATTGTCTGCCAAGGCTATGATACAGCCTCCAAGCCCACCACCACTCATCTTGGAACCCATAGCACCATGGCTAAGAACCGTTTCTACCAGATGGTCTGCCTCAGGGCTACTAACACCAATTTCTTTTAAATGTAAATGCGCTTGACTGAGGATTTGCCCCAGTCTTTCAGCATCTTTTTGTGAAATCGCATCCTCTGCCTGCTGGGTCAATTCTCCTAAGGCATGCAAAAACGGTAGGGCATCCTTGCCCTTATTTTGAACTACTTGAATGGCTTCACGAGTATGACCATAAACGCCCGTATCTGCAATCACCAAATATGCGGATAGATTCATCTCAAGCTCTGTAAATCCTACATTCTTAATAAAACGAATAGGCTGGTCACTGAGACAGGTCTTAGCATCTAAACCACTTGGATTCATATGAGCAATCATCTCCGCCCGATTGACCAAGATTTCTAGTACATCATGAGGTAGTTCTGCCTGATAGTAGTCAAATACCGCACGAATGGCTGCTATGCTAATAGCAGCTGACGAACCCATTCCCCGTTTTTGAGGGATAGCCGAGTCAATCTCACAGCGAATGCATGCTTCTTTAATATCCAAATACTCCAGCGAAGCATAAACTGCCATGGACAAGGTATCCTCTTCATAGAGACGCCAAGGACTCGCTGCAGGAACTACCTTACAAGTCACCTCCACCTCCAAAAGAGGCAGGGAAATGGCAGGATAACCGTAAACGACCGCATGCTCCCCTATTAAAATAATCTTACTATGTGCCTGACCGACACCAACTTTTTTTGTCATATTTTCCTTTTGCTAGACGAAAAAGCCGTCTCATACTCAATGAAAATCAAAAAGCAAACTAGGAAGCTAGCCGCAGGCTGTACTTGAGTACGGTAAGGCGACGCTGACGTGGTTTGAATTTGATTTTCGAAGAGTATTATTTTTTCCTACAAGTATTTATTCTCTCCTATCTATTTTATTATATTTTCACAAAAAAAGCGATTGTTTCCTTCACAATCGCCTCTTTCATTATTGAATCCATTCGCCATTATAGTTGACAGAATAGCCATCTACAGTGGTATTCACTGCTAAAGCACCTGAGCTATAAGCATAGTACCATTTGCCATTAACCTGGAACCAACCTGTCTTCATATCTCCATTACTTGCATTTAGGTAATACCAAGTTGAACCATCTTGATACCAACCAGTTGCCATAGCTCCTGATGAACGGAGATAGTACCACTTGTTACCAAGGTATTGCCAGCCCGTTTTCATATCACCATTTGGCTGGTCTAAATAATACCAAGTTGAGCCTTCCTGATACCAGCCAGTTGTCATAGCTCCTGAGGAACGGAGGTAGTACCACTTATTGCCAAGTTGCTTCCAACCAGTTTGCATGATACCAGTTTCTGGGTCTAGGTAATACCACGGAGCAGGTTTGCTTCTATCAATGCCAAAAGTAACATGGAAATCTTGAGTCCAACCCTTAGCAACTTCACCAATTGGTAGTGGATTGTAAGAATCATCGCCAGAAATTCCTAGCTTATTTAAATAATACCAATTGCCGTCTTCATAAGTCCAGCCTGTCTTTACGGCATAATTACTATCAAAATAATAAGTTCTCTTTTCAGCAGATAGAGGATAATGTTCACCGTATACTTTTCCTGTATTTTCAGACGTTTTTGCCTCTAGTACTTGTTTATCTGTTTGTTCTAGCAAAGCACCATCTTGTCCAAAATAGTACCACTTCTCCTCAAGGCCAATTTCTAAGACTGGACGATTATTAAATAAATCATCACGATAACCTGTTCCAGGAATTTCTAAGTATTGCCATCCAACTACCATTTCTCCTTTATCACCAAAATAGTAAGTTTTGCCATCTATTTTATGCCAATAGATTGCTTTATGATCATCTTTTACATAATATTTTCTATTATCCTTATCAACAAATTGGCCACCTGTGGTATCCGCAAATACAGTATTTGTAGCTAGCAAACCAAAGAAAAATGCTGTTAGTCCAACTTGCATAGTTTTTTTAAAAAGTTTCATTTATATGTCCTCCAATATTAAATCCACTCACCAGATGAGGCAAAATTATAAACTTTACCATCGATAGTTTGGCTACCTGTAACCATTGCTCCAGAGGAATTGAGATAATACCAGTTTCCACCTACTTTGGTCCAACCTGTCTTCATATCTCCATTACTTGCATTTAGGTAGTACCAAGTTGAACCATCTTTCACCCAACCAGTTGCCATGGCTCCTGATGAACGGAGATAGTACCACTTGTTACCAAGATATTGCCAGCCTGTTTTCATATCGCCATTTTCAGCATCTAAATAGTACCAAGTTGAGCCTTCCTGATACCAGCCAGTTGTCATAGCTCCTGATGAACGGAGGTAGTACCACTTATTGCCAATTTGCTTCCAACCAGTTTGCATGATACCAGTTTCTGGATCT
>JAWHFN010000072.1:0-7814 GCA_032565555.1 Streptococcus mitis
AGTATCGATTGTAGCCGGAGTAACTGAAGATTTAACTTGATCATTTGTAATCTTATCACCTTCAAATACTACTAACTTATCTGTAGTTGATTTTACAACGTTTACTTCGATATCTACAGTATTTTTATAATTTTTTCCATCTCGACTATGAACTACTGGCACTTTTATAACACCGGCATTCTCTTTCGCTACGTCAGTAGCAACAACTCCCGTAGACGTTCCTTGAACATCTAGAGTAGCCGTAGCACTAGTTTCATCCAGTTTTCTCTTGTATTCTTCTGATTCAATCTTTTCTTTCGCTTTTAATTTAGATAGCTCCTTGATCTTATCTAAACTAGTTCCGACTGGAACAGTGATTTTATCAACATCAGTAAGTGAATCGATATACAAGGTCTTTTTATATTTGTAGTTCGGTTCATTTGAATATTTAAGACTTGGAGCATTAACATTTTCTGGAACATCATAAAAATTGGAATCATTATTTCCATATTTATGGAGAACATTTCCCAAACTATCATCTCCTGGAAATCCATTTTGACCTGAAACTTCAAAGGTAGAACTACCCACATAATCTGCTGTTGTTTTAAATGGAATTTTAACAATAAAGTCTGATTTACGATTATCTCCAGCTACAATCTCTCTTCTTGAAGAATCAACAAGAAAACTTAGCTCTGACTTAATTTTATCAAATCTAAAATCACTTGTCCATGTATTATTTAGTTCCCAAGCACCCTGTCCACTAGCTTGGTTTAAATCTAACGTTTTCCCATTGGCATTTAAAGTTCCCAATACTACACCTTTTGGAACTTTAATCGTTACTTTATATTTTGTTTGGAATCCAGTGATAGACGCTCCACCTAAGTTTCGTATGTTTAAATCAATTGTTCCTGTTTGTTTTTTACCATATATAGTATCATCGGTAAACCCATATTTCCCAGATTTCTTTTCACTAGTGATATTTGTTGAAATATTAACGGCTGGACCTGTAGCAATCCCGATACCTCCAATGATATAACCATCTTCGATAGGGTTATTGCCAAGTGTTTTGTTGGTTTGTCCTGGACTTCCTGCTTCAACGGTCACACGAACCTTAGTAGTTCCTTCTGGGATATGAACAGCTCTTAATAAGTTACGCCAACCATTTCCGACACTGCTAGGATTTTGTTCAAACTCATTTTTTGAGTTTCCATTTTTACGATTCAATTCCGTTAGTTTTTGACCAGTATAAGCATCTACTATTGTTAATTTAACATTTTCTCCTTCTGATGTTAGAGCAAGTGGTCCATAAGCTCCATTATGTAAAACATTCACAAAGAGCAGAGAGTTAGGGTTAACATCCACATCTCGATAAATTCCATTACCTTTCTTCCCTAACTCTAAGTAATAGTCTCTATCAACCCTTCCTAATCCCACTTTTTTCATGTCCTCTGCAGAAATTAACCCAGATAACATACCACCACCTGCATTAGGTCTATTTTGTCCACCAGTGGCTGTTACTTTATCATTATTGCTATATAACTTAGCAGGTTTCGGAGTGTAGTTTTGGTTAGGTTGAGGGGTGATATTGGTAGGGGATTCTCCTTTTACTAGAGTCACCTTTTCTGTATTATTTGTTAATTTCCAACCATTTAGCTTGGTTCCATCTGCTGCCTGTTCTCTGGTAAGTTCTAGTTCCTTCCAATGATATTTAGCTGAACCAACAATCGGACTATTAGTAGCCGGACCTAATTGTTGAGGCCCACTATCTTTTTGTTTACTAATAGCACTAGAGAAGTTCTGTTCACCAAAACCTTCCTTTAAATTTGCAAAAACACCTGTTTCATTATTATTCCCAAATCTAACAGCATTATTATTGATTGGTGCACCCCAATCAACTTTACCTAATCGGTAATAAAGAAGAGTATCTTTTTGAGCTTTTAGTTTTTGGAGAACAGCATGCTTTTCTTTTTCGGTTGTTAGATTAGCTACTTCGTTATAAATAGTTTCTGACTTAACCTTAATCTCATTCAAAAGTTCAACAAATTCTTTATTTATCTTCCCCTTTCCCTTTGCTTCCTCAGTAGAGATTTTATCCGTAAGTTTTGTAATTTCAGCTTGTAATTCTTGTTTAGCTTTTGTCAGTTCATCCTCTGATACTCCTGCTACATCTGCAAGCGGAGTTTCTTGAGCAGCTGCCTCTCTAAACCCACTTTCCCCATTTCCAGGAATCGCTTGTCCATTTCTTGGATCTTGGTTCTTGTTTACTTTTTCTTCTTCTGTTACTTCTGATTTGATACTGTTTAAAATGACAAGGCTACTTGAAAGTTGTTTAGCCAGTGCATCTACTTTTGCCTGTGTTTTTGTATCATCGTTCAAAAGTTCTTTTGCTTTATGAACCAAATTTTTAGCATCATCAATGACTGATTTTGTTTTCTTACCTTCGGTTAACTGACTTAATCGACTTTCAACTTTAGCCACTAAATCTTCTAACGATGCGGTATTAATATCAGCTTTTTCTGTCACTACAGTTGGAGTTTCAACTTCACTGGCTTGTTTGTCAGTAGCAGATTCTTTTACAGAAGTATTATTTTGTCCCTCGGCCACTTTAGCAGTAGCAGATACTTGTCCAGCAACTTCCTTAGAGGGGTCTGGGGACTTACCATTTAGATTTTGAACTTCTGTAGACTCTGGATTAGTTACTGGTTCAGCTGCTTGGACGCTTCCTCCACCAAGGAAAAACAAGCCAGTAGCTACAGCCACACTAGCCGCACCAAAACTAACCTTACGGATACTGTAACGTGTGAATTTCTCCACTTGCGATTGGCGAACATGACGCACTTTGGGTTTAAACATTTTCTTACTCCTTTTCCCCGATAACTATCGGTTAATATACTTAAGGAAGCTAAATAAAAAGCCCCCCCCCTAAAATATTTTTGTACATTTTAAAAGGTTATAACTTATTATACTCTTTTTAAAATAACAAATCAAGCAATTTCAGGTATAGTCTCTAAAGTAATTTCATAAGCTCCTATTCGCGGTAAGCCCTTACAAAAAATAAAATTTATATTACTTTAGAGATTTTCTATATTATTTGATTATTTATATAATTTGATTATAAAAAGGAATTTTCTAATATTTTTTATTACGTCTTCATTGAGTTTTAGCTATAGATAAGGGATTACAGAATGAAGCTAGATGCACAAGATCTACCCAAAATAGCTAAAAAATTTAGAAGTTGCTATAGCTTTATAAAATAAAATCTATAAAAAAACAAAGCCCAGTTTTAAAAACAAAACTAGGCTTGCTATTGATTTTATTTTCCTTCTTTTACTTCTTTGGTTGCTACATCTTCTCCAAACCATTTTTGGCTGATTTTCTGGAACTTGCCTTCTTGGTATAGTTCGATTAAGGCCTGGTTTAATGCTGTTAATAATCTTTTATCAGCTGGCCTAACTCCGACTGCAAAGGATTCACTTTCAAATCCTGCTGAAAAGACATTGTAGTCATTTAATATCCCTTCAGACTGGAGATAGTAATTAGCATACACTCGGTCAATCAACAAGGCATCAATCCGGTCATTTTTCAAATCAATCAAGGCTTCATTGAAACTCTGGTATTGATTGGCCTTCTGGTCTTTTACACGATTTTTCAGTAAATCTGGCTGGGCTTCAAAGTCTAAATAACCAGAGGAACCGGCTTGGGCTCCCAAGGTCTTATCCTTCATATCCTCTACTGAATGGATCTGCTGGCTTTTTTTCGTCACCAGAACTTGCTGATTTTCCATATATGGAATGCTAAAGGCAACCTTCTCTCGGCGTTCATCAGTGGCAGAATAGCCATTCCAGATGGCATCTATGGTTCCATTTTGCAGTTCCGTCTCCTTCATATCCCAGTCGATTGGCTGAAATTGAACCTTAAAACCTAATTTTTCAGAGACAGCTTGTGCTAAATCAATATCAAAGCCCGTATATTGGCCATTCTTTTCTTCAAATCCCATGGGTACAAAAGTATTGTCAAAACCAATAGTTATACTCCCCTGCTCTTGATACTTATCCCAGTTATCCTGCTTTGGATCGCTAGCCTTCTGAGTACAAGCCGTTAAAAAGAGAGTCAGGAGAGAAACCAATACTAAAGCAATTTTCTTATTAGTCATTGGCACCTCCTACTTGGGCTCAACCTTGAGAATCTGATCTGCGATATTTTCAGCGAATTGTAAATCGTGGGTAACCACAATCTGCGTCATCCCAAGTTTCCTATTTTGCAAGATCAGTTTTTCCACTTCCAAGCGTAATTCTGGATCTAGGGCCGAAGTTGGTTCATCGTAGCCAATGATTTCTGGGTCAATCATCATAGCACGCGCCAAAGCTACCCGCTGCTTTTGCCCACCAGATAGTGAGAAAGGATAGGCATCTGCGTGCCCTGCTAGTCCTAACTGTTCCAAGAGATCACGCGCCTTCTGCTCAGCCTCATCCTGCTTCATTCCCTTGGTTTTCACAGGAGATAAGGTCAAATTGTCTAGAACTGATAAATGAGGGAAAAGTTGAAAATCTTGGAATACAAATCCCAGTAAATTCCGCTTCTCTAATTCATCCAGTCCTAAAGTTTCTCCATTATAAAAGATTTGCCCTGAATCAATGGTTTCAAGACCCGCAAGCATACGTAAGAGAGTTGTCTTACCTCCACCAGAAGGCCCAACGATAGCCAAGATTTGCTTTTCAGGAATGCTTAGACTGAAATTGGACAAAATTTGCTTTTCACCAAAACCCTTATTGATATTTCGTAATTCTAACATGGTAGCCTCCTATCTATAGTAACTGTACTTCTTCTCAACTTTTTTGGCAAGAATAGTCACAATACCAATCAAAATCAAGTAAATGGCTCCTGCCAAGAACATAGGAACCAGACTAGCATCACGGTTGGCAGCTGTTCGACTAGCCAAGATAAGATCTGAAATTCCTAGAGCATAGACCAGAGAAGTATCCTTGACCAAACTCATAACCTCATTAAAGACACTAGGAAGAACGATCTTGGTCACTTGGGGCAAAATAATATAGCGCACTGTGGCAAAATGACTGAACTTCAAGACCTTAGCAGCCTCATATTGACCTTTAGGAATGGTATCAATCCCTCCACGGAAAATTTCAGCAAAGTAAGCCGCATAATTCAAAACAAAGGCAATGATAGCCGCAGGAAGGCGATATAAACGGATCCCAATACTTGGTAGCACATAATAGATAAAAATCAATTGCAAAAGCAAGGGTGTGCCCCGCATGATCCAGATATAAATGTTAATAAGATGATGGAGGAGCTTCCAATGGACTTGCAAGGCAAAGGCAATTAAAACGCCCAAGGGAATAGAAAAAATCAAGACCAGCACAAAAACCTGTAAAGTCATGCTTGCACCGCTCAATAAACTCGGTAATATCTCAAACAAATAAGACATACTGACACCTCCTAAAAATAATTGCTCCTATTATAGCATAAATAAACTAAATAACCAACTATTTTTGTAAAAAAATTCTTTTTTCAATAGAAAAAATACAGTGTCTTGAAGCTAGAATAGGACAACACGACTTATAAAGCCTTGTTAGAAATTTGATTTGAATTCTCTAATCAATTTGTTCATACTCTATTTCAATATATTATAATTTACAAGTAAAAGAAAGGGCAAACTTTGCCCTTTCTCGATCTTAGCTTCTATTTGTTACAGTTAACTTGACTGATAATTGGAGTTTTATCTTCTTTACTGAGATGGATTGTCTTTTTTAGTTCGTGCCAATCTCAAGGCACGATTTGGATTGAGACGATTAAATAGTTCTTCCAATTTCTTTTCATTCCAAACGTCTGCGGCGGAAACAAAATTACCATCCGCATCTCGGAAAGATATCGGTTTATCTCCCATATCAGTCTCCTAGTCTACAAATTCAAACTCAAATTTACCAATTCGGACCAAGTCACCATCTTTAGCACCACGCGCACGAAGGGCTTCATCAACCCCCATACCACGAAGCTGGCGAGCAAATTTCATGACTGATTCGTCACGATCAAAGTTGGTCATATTAAAGAGTTTCATCAGTTTTTTACCAGAAAGTAGCCACGTTGCATCATCATCACGACTAATTTCAAAGGCTTTTTCTTCCTCGTCAAAGCCGTAGTATGCTTCTTCTTCCATATCTGACTCGTCATAGAGCAAGAATTCTGGTGTCTTGTCTAACAATTCAGCTGTAGCATCCAATAGCGTTGCCAGACCTTGCTTAGTCAAACCAGAAATTGGGAAGATAGCTGGTAACTCTTCAAATTCATCGTAGTTTTCAGCAAATTTTTTCTTAAATTCTTTAAGATTTTCTTGACTCTCAGGCATGTCCATTTTGTTGGCTACGATAATCTGTGGACGCTCCATAAGACGGAGGTTATAAGACTCTAACTCCTTATTGATAGCTAAGTAGTCCTCATAAGGATCACGGCCTTCGCTAGCTGACATATCAATGATGTGAAGGATGACACGGGTACGCTCAATGTGACGGAGGAACTGAGTTCCCAAACCAACACCTTGACTAGCCCCTTCAATCAAACCTGGTAAATCAGCTACTGCAAAGGATTCACCCGATTGGGTACGAACCATACCAAGATTTGGCACAATGGTCGTAAAGTGGTAGGCACCAATTTTAGGTTTAGCAGATGTGATAACACTTAAAAGTGTTGATTTCCCTACAGATGGGAAACCTACTAAACCGACATCTGCCAAGATTTTTAGTTCCAATTGTAACTCACGTTCCTGACCTGGTTCCCCATTTTCAGAGATTTCAGGTGCAGGATTTTTTGGTGTTGCGAAACGAATATTTCCACGTCCACCACGTCCACCGTGGGCAACGATAAATTCTTGACCATGTTCAATCAAATCTGTCAAAACCTTGCCAGTCTCTGCATCACGAACAGTCGTACCTTGTGGTACTCGAACTCTAAGGTCCTCAGCACCACGACCATGCATCCCTTTGGTCATTCCTTTCTCACCAGAATCAGCCTTGAAATGGCGATTATAGCGGAAATCCATAAGGGTACGTAGACCTTCATCTACAACGAAGACGACATTGCCTCCACGACCACCATCACCGCCCCAAGGACCGCCATTAGGGACATATTTTTCACGGCGAAAGGCAACCATGCCATCACCACCATTACCAGCCTTGACCTTGATCTTAGCTGTATCTAAAAACATACTCATTTTTTCTTCTCACTTTAAAAAAGGGCTGGGAAATCCCAGTCACTAAATTTTCTTGAATCTATTTTATAGATTACTGAGGGCACCAATTGCAGTTGCAAAAATTCCCAATAAACTTGCTACTAGCATGATAATCACGATAAATAAGGTTATTTTCTCAAACATAGTTTTTTTACGATTTCCATTATCTCCAAATGCCATTTTTATCTCCTTCGTTACATTCTATTTTCTATTATCTTAGCATGAATTTAGCTAGTTTTCAATAGTCACTTGCTTCTGGCGCAATAATCCATAAAATGATATAAGCTACAACTCCTGCTCCATAAGCAAAAGCAAGAACACCCCATATTACGCGAACAATAGTAGGATCAATATCAAAATAATGGGCTACCCCGGCACAAACACCCGCAATCTTTTTATCACGACCGCTTCTCATTAATTGTTTTTTCATACTGTTCCTCTTTCTATTCTTCATGGTCTTTCCAATAATCTCTTATGCTGATCAACTGTGTTTTTGAAGCCTTCAGCATGCGTCTAGAGCCTTTTACGGGTACAGCAACCACCTGTTGCGGTAGATACAAAACTGTCTTAAAGATACGCTGACTGACCGTATCAT
>JAWHFN010000073.1:0-7701 GCA_032565555.1 Streptococcus mitis
TGCTCCTAAGGGTGCTTTCAAAGCAAAACAATCAACGGTGGCTCAAACTAACACAAGTTCAGCAACAACAAGTGGTTGGGTTGAGCAGGATGGCGCTTGGTACTATTTTGATGAAAATGGAAATCCAGTGAAAAATGCATGGCAGGGAAACTATTACTTGAAATCAGATGGTAAAATGGCACAGAGCGAATGGATTTATGATTCTTACTATCAAGCTTGGTATTATTTGAAATCAGATGGATCTTATGCAAAGAATGCATGGCAAGGAGATTATTACCTTAAATCAAACGGTAAAATGGCACAAGGTGAGTGGCTTTATGACTCTTCTTACCAAGCCTGGTATTACTTGAAATCAGATGGTTCTTATGCTCGCAATGCATGGCAAGAAAACTACTATTTGAAATCAGATGGTAAAATGGCTAAAGGTGAATGGGTTTATGATGCTACCTATCAAGCTTGGTATTACTTGAAATCAGATGGATCTTATGCTTATAGTACATGGCAAGGAAATTACTATTTAAAATCGAATGGTAAAATGGCTGTCAATGAATGGGTTGATGGTGGACGTTATTATGTTGGCGCTGACGGAGTTTGGAAGGAAGGTCAAGCAAGTACAGCTTCTTCTAGTAATGATAGCAATAGTGAATATTCTGCTGCTTTAGGAAAGGCAAAAAGTTATAATTCGTTATTCCACATGTCAAAAAAACGTATGTATAGACAATTAACTTCTGATTTTGATAAATTTTCAAATGATGCAGCTCAATATGCGGTTGATCATTTAGAAGCCGATTATAAATATAATGCCTTATTTAATGCTAAAAACTATAGAAAATTATTTAATATGTCTAAGTCTCGTCTCATCAACCAATTGACCTCTTCTATAGATGGCTTTACAGAGGAAGAAGCTAACTATGCAATTAATCATTTAGATGACTAACAGATACTGGTAGGCGAAAAATTCCTTATAATTCATTCACGCAAACCTTTGCATAAATGAGTGAATTTTGTTATACTAGTGCTGTAAGCATTTTCAATTAATTCATAATGAAAAAGGAGAATATGATGAGTCAAAAGATTATTGGGATTGACCTTGGTGGAACTTCTATCAAATTTGCAATCTTAACAACAGCAGGAGAAATCCAAGAAAAATGGTCTATCAAGACTAACATTTTGGATGAGGGAAGTCATATCGTAGATGATATGATTGAGTCTATTCAACACCGTTTGGACTTGCTTGGGTTGGTGGCAGCGGATTTCCAAGGTATTGGAATGGGGTCACCAGGTGTGGTTGACCGTGAAAAAGGAACAGTTATTGGTGCCTACAACTTGAACTGGAAAACCCTTCAACCAATTAAAGAAAAGATTGAAAAAGCCTTGGGTATCCCATTCTTCATCGATAATGATGCCAACGTGGCCGCTCTCGGTGAGCGCTGGATGGGTGCTGGTGATAACCAACCAGACGTTGTCTTTATGACACTTGGTACAGGTGTTGGTGGCGGTATCGTCGCTGAAGGCAAATTGCTTCATGGTGTTGCTGGTGCAGCAGGTGAGCTTGGCCACATCACTGTTGACTTTGACCAACCAATCGCATGTACTTGCGGTAAGAAAGGTTGCCTTGAAACAGTTGCTTCAGCAACAGGAATTGTCAACTTGACTCGTCGCTATGCCGATGAATACGAAGGCGATGCAGCCTTGAAACGCTTGATTGATAACGGAGAAGAAGTAACTGCTAAGACTGTCTTTGATCTTGCAAAAGAAGGAGACGACCTTGCCTTGATCGTTTACCGTAACTTCTCACGTTACTTGGGAATCGCTTGTGCTAACATCGGTTCAATCCTAAACCCATCAACAATCGTTATCGGTGGTGGTGTGTCAGCTGCGGGAGAATTCCTTCTACAAGGTGTTCAAAAAGTCTACGATGAAAATAGCTTCCCACAAGTACGTACATCCACTAAATTAGCTCTTGCAACTCTAGGAAATGATGCTGGGGTTATCGGAGCAGCATCACTTGTATTGCAATAAAATAATAAAAGAGGAAAAATGCGAACCTAGAGTTAGTAATGTTCCTCTTTTCTTTTTTATGCTATACTAGTTAGGACAATGAATGAGGTGAAACGAAATGACAAAAGCAGATACGATTTTTAAAGAAAATATTGAAAGAATCCTCAAAGACGGTGTCTTTTCTGAACAGGCTCGTCCTAAGTACAAGGATGGGACAGTTGCCAACTCTAAGTACGTAACGGGTGCCTTTGCCGAGTATGACTTGGCAAAAGGGGAATTCCCCATTACAACTTTACGGCCTATCGCTATCAAATCAGCTATCAAAGAAGTTCTCTGGATCTACCAAGACCAGTCTAATAGCCTAGAAGTGCTCAATGACAAGTACAATGTTCACTACTGGAATGACTGGGAAGTGGGAGATACAGGAACCATTGGTGAGCGCTATGGTGCCGTTGTTAAGAAACATGATATTATCAATAAGCTTCTCAAACAGTTGGAAGCCAATCCTTGGAACCGTCGCAATATCATTTCGCTCTGGGATTACCAAGCTTTCGAAGAAACAGATGGGCTGCTCCCCTGTGCCTTTCAGACCATGTTTGATGTCCGCCGTGTAGAGGGGGAAATCTATCTGGATGCGACCTTGACGCAGCGCTCCAATGATATGCTGGTGGCCCACCACATCAATGCTATGCAGTACGTGGCTCTTCAAATGATGATTGCCAAGCATTTCGGCTGGAAGGTTGGGAAGTTCTTCTATTTTATCAACAACCTCCATATCTATGATAATCAATTTGAACAAGCTCAGGAATTGCTTCGTCGGGAGCCGTCAAACTGCCAACCACGTTTGGTTTTAAATGTTCCTGATGGGACCAATTTCTTTGATATCAAAGCAGAAGATTTTGAGTTGGTGGATTATGACCCTGTTAAGCCACAGTTGAAGTTTGACCTAGCTATTTAATACTCTTCGAAAATCTCTTCAAACCACGTCAGCGTCGCTTCATCTACAACCTCAAAAACATGTGTTGAGATGACTTCGTCAGTTCTATCCACAACCTCAAAGCAGTGCTTTGAGCAACCTGTGGCTAGCTTCCTAGTTTGCTCTTTGAGTATAAAAGAATAGAAAAAAGAAGTTGAGACAATGAATCCCAACTTCTTTTGTTGCTTAACGTGATACGCGACGGCGAGCTGCTTTTTTACGGTTTTCTTCGATGAAAGCTGCTTTTTGCTCTTCTGGTTCAATCACTTTCTTTTTAAATGCGTATACTGCACCTGCGACTGCAGCGACAGTTCCTGCGACACCTGTTACAAGACCTTTAGCGAATCCTTTAGCCATGAGTCTTCCTCCTTTATCTTCTTAATCAGTCAGCCTCTTCAAGAGGTCACATTTTTCTGACTGACCTTTTTGTGTTATAATAATAGTAACGAAAAAATGGGAATTTTTCAAGGAAAAAAGATGAAAACAAAAATAATTGTGATTGTTGGACCGACTGCAGTTGGAAAGACGGCTCTTGCTATTGAAGTGGCCGAACGTTTTAATGGCGAAGTGGTTAGTGGAGATAGTCAGCAAGTCTATCGAGGACTTGATATTGGGACGGCCAAGGCTAGTTCAGAAGAGCAGGCAACTGTTCCCCATCATTTAATCGATGTTAGAGAGGTAACCGAGTCTTACTCGGCTTTTGATTTTGTTTCAGAAGCTAAGATGGCTATTGAGGATATTCACAGCCGTGGCAAGCTAGCCATTATTGCTGGTGGGACTGGACTTTATATCCAGAGCTTGCTAGAAGGTTATCACCTGGGTGGAGAGACTCCCCATGAGGAGATTTTGGACTATCGAGCTAGCTTGGAGCCCTATACAGATGAGGAATTAGCTCATCTTGTGGCGCAAGCAGGTCTTGAAATTCCCCAGTTTAATCGTCGTCGTGCTATGCGTGCCTTGGAAATTGCCCATTTTGGTCAGGATTTGGAAAATCAAGAGAGCCTATATGAACCGCTGATTATCTGCTTGGATGATGAACGTAGTCAGTTATATGAACGTATCAATCGCCGTGTGGATTTGATGTTTGAGGCTGGGCTTTTGGATGAGGCCAAGTGGATCTTTGACCATTATCCAGATGTGCAGGCTGCTAAAGGAATTGGCTACAAGGAACTCTTTCCTTATTTCCGTGGAGAGCAGGCCTTGGAAGAAGCTAGTGAGAGTCTCAAACAGGCTACCCGTCGTTTTGCCAAGCGTCAGTTGACCTGGTTCCGTAATCGCATGCAGGTCACCTTTTATCAGATTGGAGAAACTGGTGTACAAGACCGCATTTTAAGCCAGATAGAGGAGTTTTTAGATGATTGAAACGGAGAAAAAAGAGGAGCGGGTCCTGCTCATTGGTGTGGAATTGCAGGGCATGGACAATTTTGACCTCTCCATGGAAGAATTGGCTAGTTTAGCGAAAACAGCAGGGGCAGTCGTTGTAGATAGCTACAGACAAAAACGTGAAAAATATGATTCCAAGACCTTCGTCGGCTCTGGTAAGTTAGAAGAAATTGCGCTCATGGTGGATGCAGAAGAAATTACCACTGTCATCGTCAACAACCGCTTGACTCCAAGGCAGAATGTCAATCTAGAGGAAGTTCTGGGTGTTAAGGTCATTGACCGTATGCAGTTGATTCTGGATATTTTTGCCATGCGAGCTCGAAGCCATGAAGGGAAGCTCCAAGTCCACCTAGCCCAGCTCAAATATCTCTTGCCTCGCTTAGTTGGTCAGGGAATTATGCTCAGCCGTCAGGCAGGGGGAATTGGTTCCCGTGGACCTGGTGAAAGCCAGCTGGAGCTGAACCGTCGTAGTGTTCGCAATCAAATCACGGATATCGAGCGCCAGCTCAAGGTGGTTGAGAAAAACCGGGCGACTGTCAGAGGAAAACGTCTGGAGTCTAGCACCTTTAAGATTGGTTTGATTGGTTATACCAATGCTGGGAAGTCAACTATCATGAACACCTTGACCAGTAAGACCCAGTATGAGGCTGACGAGCTTTTTGCGACTTTGGATGCGACGACTAAGAGTATCCATCTGGGGGGAAATCTCCAAGTAACTTTGACAGATACAGTTGGCTTTATCCAAGATTTGCCGACAGAGTTGGTGTCCAGTTTCAAGTCAACCTTGGAAGAAAGCAAGCATGTGGACCTTCTGGTTCATGTTATCGATGCCAGCAATCCTTACCATGAGGAGCATGAAAAAACAGTTCTGTCCATCATGAAAGACTTGGAGATGGAAGATATTCCTCGTCTGACACTTTATAATAAAGGGGATTTGGTGGAGGATTTCACGCCTACCCAAACGCCTTATGCCCTCATTTCTGCCAAGTCTGAGGATAGTCGTGAGAATTTGCAGGCTTTGTTTTTAGAGAAAATCAAGGATATTTTTGAATCCTTTACTCTGCGTGTGCCTTTTTCAAAGTCCTACAAGATTCATGATTTAGAAAGTGTTGCGATTCTTGAAGAACGCGATTATCAGGAGGACGGCGAAGTGATTACAGGCTACATTTCCGAGAAAAATAAATGGAGGTTAGAAGAATTTTATGACTGATATTAAAACTTTGGCTCTAAAGTATGGAGGTTATACAAGCCTAGATAAGGTTTACTTAGATCAACTTCTAGCTGGTAAAACAAATCAAGAGCAGTTGGCACTGATCACTCCTCCACCTAGCGTGGTCAATGCTTACTTTGCAGAACTCTACCAGAAAAAAAGTCCTGAAGCAGCGACGGATTATTTTGCGGAACTCAGTCAGGAACTGAATCTTTACAATGTTGAACCAAGTTTCACCCTCGAAAACAAGCCTTTTATTCGACTTAATCTGTCTGGTAAATCCTTTGGTTTTTGTTATGAGAGTGAGGGTCTTGGTCGGATTTTCTCTGAGAATGAAGAGAAGATTTCAGATGACTTGCTCTTTGAAATTGCGCAAATTTTCCCCCATCAACTAGTCTTTGAAGAGTCTGGTAAGATTTACATGAAGGATGTTGGAGATGAGGAAGTTGTTAGTGTGGAAAGTCTCACAGCTTTGACTGATTTGGAAAGCTTGGCTGATGGTCGCAAACGTCTCAAAGGCTACAGCCAAGAGGAGTTATTACAGGAAGCTACTGCTTTTTCTGGCAAGCGCTATTTCCGATCGGAAAACCGCACAGCCATGTTATATATTGATTAATTAGAAAGTATCGAATGGATATTCAATTTTTAGGAACGGGGGCTGGTCAGCCCTCTAAAGCCCGCAACGTCTCCAGTCTCGCCCTGAAACTCTTGGACGAGATTAACGAAGTTTGGCTCTTTGACTGTGGAGAAGGTACGCAAAATCGCATTCTGGAAACCACAATTCGACCACGTAAGGTCAGCAAAATCTTTATCACCCACCTGCATGGAGACCACATTTTTGGCTTGCCAGGTTTCCTTTCTAGTCGTGCCTTTCAGGCCAATGAAGAGCAGACAGATTTGGAGATCTATGGACCGCAAGGGATCAAGTCATTTGTCTTAACCAGCCTTCGTGTGTCAGGTTCGCGTCTGCCTTACCGTATTCATTTTCATGAGTTTGACCAAGATTCTTTAGGAAAAATCCTTGAGACCGATAAATTCACGGTGTATGCAGAGGAGCTGGATCATACTATTTTCTGTGTTGGTTACCGTGTCATTCAAAAGGACTTGGAAGGAACGCTGGATGCTGAAAAACTCAAGGCAGCTGGTGTCCCATTTGGCCCACTTTTTGGTAAAATCAAAAACGGTCAAGATGTTGTTTTGGAAGACGGAACTGAAATCAAGGCAGCAGACTATATCTCAGCTCCCCGTCCAGGTAAAATTATCACTATTTTAGGAGACACTCGAAAAACGGATGCCAGTGTGCGTCTGGCTGTCAATGCTGATGTCCTTGTCCATGAATCGACTTATGGCAAGGGTGATGAAAAAATTGCTCGTAACCATGGCCACTCTACTAACATGCAAGCTGCACAAGTAGCGGTAGAAGCAGGTGCCAAACGCCTCTTGCTCAACCATATCAGTGCCCGTTTTCTCTCAAAAGATATCAGCAAACTCAAAAAAGATGCTGCTAGTGTTTTTGAAAATGTCCATGTGGTCAAAGACTTGGAAGAAGTGGAAATCTAAAAGCTTGAGAAAGGATAAGTATGTCTACTATTCTCATTACCGGAGCTAGCGGTGGTCTAGCCCAAGAAATGGTCAAACTCTTGCAAAATGACCAACTCATCTTGCTTGGTCGAAATAAGGAAAAATTAGTCCAAATCTACGGAAATCATCCCTGTGCAGAATTGATTGAAATCGATATTACCGATGATTCAGCCTTAGAAACTCTGGTAACTGACCTCTATCTCCGCTATGGCAAGATTGATGTCTTGATTAACAACGCTGGTTACGGGATTTTTGAGGAATTTGACCAGATTTCTGACCAAGATATTCATCAGATGTTCGAGGTCAATACCTTTGCCCTAATGAATCTGTCTCGTCGCCTTGCGGCCCGAATGAAAGAAAGCCGAAAAGGCCATATCATCAATATCGTCAGCATGGCAGGATTGATAGCGACTAGCAAGTCCAGTCTTTACTCAGCGACCAAGTTTGCGGCTATTGGTTTTTCAAATGCTCTGCGTCTCGAACTTATGTCGTATGGTGTTTATGTAACGACGGTCAATCCAGGACCAATCCGAACAGGATTTTTTGACCA
>JAWHFN010000074.1:0-7652 GCA_032565555.1 Streptococcus mitis
CCTCATCCGCAAGGCTATCAAGGCCCGTGACGCTCGTGAAGCGGCACGTAAGGCGCGTGATGAGAGCCGAAATGGGAAGAAAAATAAAAAAGACAAGGGCTTGCTGTCTGGGAAATTGACCCCAGCCCAGTCCAAAAACCCTGCTAAGAATGAGCTCTATTTGGTCGAGGGAGACTCTGCCGGTGGTTCTGCTAAACAAGGTCGTGATCGTAAGTTTCAGGCTATTCTTCCTTTACGTGGTAAGGTTATCAATACAGCTAAAGCCAAGATGGCGGATATCCTCAAAAATGAAGAAATCAATACCATGATTTATACCATTGGTGCGGGTGTTGGAGCAGACTTCTCTATTGAAGATGCCAACTATGATAAGATCATTATCATGACCGATGCGGATACAGATGGTGCCCACATTCAAACACTTCTCTTAACCTTCTTTTACCGCTATATGCGTCCTCTTGTCGAGGCTGGACATGTCTATATCGCCCTTCCGCCTCTTTATAAGATGTCCAAAGGAAAAGGTAAGAAAGAAGAAGTGGCTTATGCTTGGACGGATGGCGAGTTAGAAGAGCTCCGTAAGCAGTTCGGTAAAGGCGCAACACTCCAACGCTACAAGGGGCTTGGTGAGATGAATGCGGACCAGCTCTGGGAAACAACCATGAACCCAGAAACTCGTACCCTTATCCGTGTCACTATCGAAGACCTAGCACGCGCTGAACGCCGCGTCAATGTCCTCATGGGAGACAAGGTCGAACCACGCCGTAAGTGGATTGAAGATAATGTCAAATTTACGCTGGAAGAAGCAACAGTGTTTTAAGTCGGTTTTTAACGAATGGGTATTAACATGAGAACCGAAACAGAAATGCTCGATGTGATTTTAAAAACAGCCAAAACTTTACAAGTCAAAGCTGTCGCCGTGTCTGGTTCGCGAGCTTGTCCAAAAGCTCCAAAAGATGAATTTCAAGACTATGATGTAGTCTATGTCGTGGACGATTTAGATAATCTGACGAGTGACCTTTCTTGGCTAGACCAGTTTGGCAAACGTATCATCGAGCAAGAGGTTACTCTTGGACATCGCCGTCTTTACCTCATGCTCTTTGAAGATGGGAATCGCATTGATTTAACCCTCTGTCCTAAAGAAGACATCAACGAGTGGGTGGATAGCGAGGCTGGCTTCACAGTTTTAGTAGATGATAAGGGCTTGTTTGAGTCCTATTCTTCCAGTCCAGAGCGTTTCTGGATACACACAGCTAGTGAGACAGATTTTAAAAATTCCTGCAATGAATTTTGGTGGGTGTCAACGTACGTAGTCAAAGGAATCTGTCGCAAGCAAGTCATATATGCAATCGACCATCTCTACGGTATTTGTCAGCAAGAACTCTTGAAAGTCTTAGCTTGGCAAGTAGCAAGTGATAAGGGAACAGTAGACGTCGGAAAGAATTATAAGAATCTCTTTAACTATTTACCCATTGAGAAAGAAAAGGAATTCTCAAATCTGCTTGATTTTTCAAGTATAGATAAAATCACTCAGTCTTTGTTTGCTACGATGGAACTTTTCCACGAAGAATCTCAATTTCTTGCTAACAAGATGGGCTTTAACTACGATAAAGAAGTAGCAGAGAGGATGATTGAGTATGCTGAGGAGAGACTCGAAACAAATGAAACATTTACAAAATAATAAGATAACAAAATTTTTACTGATAAGTTTTCTCATTTCTTGGGGATTTGGTTGGGGATTGCTCGCTTTTCTGACGCAAATGAGCCTCTTAAGTCTAACAAGTCCACTAGGAGTTTTTCTCCATTTACTAGGAGGTTTCGGTCCAACCATTGCAGCCATTTCTTGTTTGCCTCAAAAATCCATTAAAAGCATAGTCTCTTTTATCTTAGGGAACTCAAAGAAATATATTTTGTTATTTCTTTTACTAATTTTCGTACAGATAGGTGTCATCGCTTTCTCCTCTAAGGAACTTAATCCGGCTTTTCCACTAGGAAATTTGTTTGTTGTTTTTTTGAGTGCAGTCTGTGTTTATGGTGGCGAAGAAGAATTGGGATGGCGAGGCATCTTGCAACCAATTTTAGAAACTAGATTCTCCTTTTGGATTTCCGGTTTGATAACAGGTTGTATTTGGGCAATATGGCATGTACCTTTATGGTTTGTGATTGGAAGTTCCCAAAGTGGGATGCCTTTTATATTATTCAGTCTATTTGCAATTTATCTCAGTATTCTTCTAGCAGCTCTTTTCAAAAAGACTAAGTCTGTCCTTTTTTGCGCCATTTTTCACGGCCTAATTAATACCCTACTTAGCTTATTTGTTATTAAAATTAATCTTTTGTTCATTCTAGGATTAGTAGGATTGCTCTTCTTTTCTCACTACCTACAAAGAAACAGTTAAATTTAAAAATATAGATTTACTTTACCAATAAAACACTAAAAAGAGAATTATTATGTCTAACATTCAAAATATGTCCCTGGAGGACATCATGGGAGAGCGCTTTGGTCGCTATTCCAAGTACATTATTCAAGACCGGGCCTTGCCAGATATTCGTGATGGCTTGAAGCCGGTTCAGCGCCGTATTCTTTATTCGATGAATAAGGATGGCAATACCTTTGACAAGAGTTACCGTAAGTCGGCCAAGTCTGTCGGTAACATCATGGGGAATTTTCACCCACACGGTGACAGTTCTATCTATGATGCCATGGTTCGTATGTCACAGGACTGGAAAAATCGTGAGATTCTAGTCGAAATGCACGGTAATAACGGTTCTATGGACGGGGATCCACCTGCGGCGATGCGTTATACTGAGGCACGTTTGTCTGAGATTGCAGGTTATCTCCTTCAAGATATCGAGAAAAAGACAGTTCCTTTTGCCTGGAACTTTGATGATACGGAGAAAGAACCAACTGTCTTGCCAGCAGCCTTTCCAAATCTCTTGGTAAATGGATCTACTGGGATTTCGGCTGGTTATGCCACAGACATTCCTCCCCATAATTTGGCTGAGGTTATTGATGCGGCGGTTTACATGATTGACCATCCAACGGCCAAGGTGGACAAACTCATGGAATTCTTACCTGGGCCAGACTTCCCTACAGGGGCTATCATCCAAGGGCGTGACGAAATTAAAAAGGCCTATGAAACTGGAAAAGGGCGCGTGGTCGTTCGTTCCAAGACCGAAATTGAAAAGCTAAAAGGTGGTAAGGAACAAATTGTTATTACTGAGATTCCTTATGAAATCAACAAGGCCAATCTAGTCAAGAAAATCGATGATGTTCGTGTCAATAACAAGGTGGCTGGTATTGCTGAAGTTCGTGATGAGTCTGACCGTGACGGTCTTCGCATTGCTATTGAGCTCAAGAAAGATGCTAATACGGAGCTTGTTCTTAATTATCTCTTTAAATACACTGACCTACAAATCAACTACAACTTTAACATGGTGGCGATTGACAATTTCACACCTCGTCAGGTTGGGATTGTCCCAATCTTGTCTAGCTATATCGCCCACCGTCGTGAAGTGATTTTGGCACGTTCCCGTTTTGACAAGGAAAAGGCTGAAAAACGTCTCCATATCGTCGAAGGTTTGATTCGCGTGATTTCGATTTTGGACGAAGTTATTGCCCTTATCCGTGCTTCTGAGAATAAAGCTGATGCCAAGGAAAACCTCAAGGTCAGCTATGATTTTACAGAAGATCAGGCGGAGGCCATTGTTACCTTGCAACTTTACCGTTTGACCAATACAGACGTGGTTGTCTTGCAAGAAGAAGAAGCAGAACTTCGTGAGAAGATTGCCATGCTTGCGGCTATCATTGGTGATGAACGGACTATGTACAATCTTATGAAGAAAGAACTTCGTGAGGTCAAGAAGAAATTTGCAACTCCGCGTTTGAGTTCTTTAGAAGACACTGCGAAAGCAATTGAGATTGATACAGCTAGTCTGATCGCTGAGGAAGATACCTACGTTAGTGTGACCAAGGCAGGTTACATTAAGCGTACTAGTCCACGTTCCTTTGCGGCTTCAACGCTGGAAGAAATTGGCAAACGTGATGATGACCGTTTAATCTTTGTTCAATCTGCCAAGACAACCCAGCATCTTTTAATGTTTACGACTCTTGGAAATGTCATCTACAGACCAATCCATGAACTGTCAGACATTCGCTGGAAGGACATCGGAGAGCACTTGAGCCAAACGATTACAAACTTTGAAACGAATGAAGAAATCCTTTATGTAGAAGTCGTGGATCAGTTTGATGATGCGACAACCTATTTTGCGGCGACTCGTCTTGGGCAAATTAAGCGTGTAGAACGAAAAGAATTCACCCCATGGAGGACCTATAGGTCTAAGTCTGTTAAGTATGCTAAGCTCAAAGACGAGACAGACAAGATTGTAGCAGTGGCTCCAATCAAACTGGATGATGTTCTATTGATTAGTCAAAACGGTTATGCCCTTCGTTTCAATATCGAAGAGGTTCCAGTTGTGGGTGCCAAGGCGGCAGGGGTCAAGGCTATGAATCTGAAGGAAGATGATGTACTCCAATCGGCCTTAATCTCCAACACCTCATCCTTCTACCTTTTGACTCAGCGTGGAAGCTTGAAACGTGTTTCTATTGAGGAAATTCCAGCAACCAGCCGTGCCAAACGAGGACTACAAGTCTTGCGTGAGTTGAAAAACAAACCGCATCGTGTCTTCTTAGCAGGAGCAGTTGCAGAGCAAGGTTTCGTTGGTGACCTCTTTAGTACAGAAGTGGACGGGAACGATCAAACTTTGCTTGTCCAATCTAACAAAGGGACAATCTATGAAAGTCGATTGCAAGACTTGAACCTGTCAGAACGCACAAGCAACGGCAGCTTCATCTCTGACACAATTTCAGATGAAGAAGTTTTTGATGCTTATCTTCAGGAAGCTTATACAGAATTTGAATCTAAGAAATGATAAACAACAATGAAAAGCTTTTCATTGAGAAAATTATCAAACTATATATTTTAAGCGTTAAATTTGATTATATATACAAAAACGAACAGTGCTACTGCCCAACTGATAGGGACTTGAGCCTGCTCGTTTTCTTGTTTTTAGTGGTATAGACCACCTTGGAATTAAATGTGAAAATAGTAACATATGAGCAACTATACAAGTTGAGCTCATAAAAAAATAATAATTTTTTAAGAAAACGATTGCATCTATAATGTTTTTATGTTATACTGATATCGTTTCAAGAAAGCGCGTTCAAGAAATAATTCGTTCAAATATATAGGAGTTTTTTATGTCTCAAAATAAACAAGATAAAGGATTTCGTTATTCTATTCGTAAATGTAGCGTTGGAGTCTGTGGCGTTGCCCTTGCAACATTTTTACTAGGTTCTGGACTAATTTTTCAATCAAATGTAGTAAAAGCGACAGAGCCAAGTGGAGCTGTAGTTACTGGTGAAAATATTGCTGCTCACAAACCTGCAAGTCAGAGTTCAATTGCTTATGGAGGAGATGCTTCTAGAGCAGTTGACGGCAATCATGATAACGCATGGAACCACCGTTCTGTTACCCATACAGATTTTCAAGATCATTCTTGGTGGAAAGTTGATTTAGAGAAAGAAGAATCAGTAGGAACTGTTCGTATTTACAATCGTGGAGATGGGGATGTAGCAAATCGCTTATCTAATTTTGATGTTATTTTGTTGGATAAAGCTGGAAATGAGGTAACTCGTCAACACATCGATAGCTTGAACAATCAACCAACAGTTGATGTCCAATTCTCAGGGGTTAATGCACGATATGTAAAAATTGAATTAAATAAATCTAAAACTCCTCTTAGTTTGGCAGAAGTTGAAGTATATCGTGCTGTAAAAGAAGAAAAAGTAGTAGCAGATAAGAAAACAGAAAACCAAGTTAAAACAGAAAGTAAAGCAAAAACAGACTTTACTGCAGAACTAAACAACTATTTATTTGGTTTAAATTATGATAAGTTAAATATTTTAACTAGAAAAGGCGAAGCGTTAGAAAATTACACTAATACAAGCACAAAACAACAAGGAAATGAATTTGTGGTTGTGGAAAAAGTGAAGAAAAACCTTTCTAATGGTTCTGCGGATGTTGCCATTAATGGTAACGGAGATATCTTCCTAGGTGCTTTGTTTAAAGCAAATCAAGACCTCCTAGAAAATAAACCACAACAAATTAGTTTAGATCGTAGCAAAGGTAGAATTAGTGTTGATTTACCAGGAATGGTAGGCGGAGATAGCTATGTAGATGCTAATCCAACTGCAAGTGGTATGCAGGAAGGTGTGAATACCTTGTTAAATCGTTGGCATGAAAAATATGCTGCGAAAAATCCTGCTCCAGCACGTATGCAGTACGAATCAACTTCTGCTTACAGCATGAATCAATTGAAAGCAAAATTCGGAAGTGATTTTGAAAAAGTCGGTGTTAATTTGAAAATTGACTTTGAGGCTGTAAACAAGGGTGAAAAACAAGTTGAAGTTGTTGATTTTAAACAAATTTACTATACTGCTAACTTTGATGCTCCAAAAAATCCATCAGATGTATTTGCGCCAGGAGTAACGGTTGATCAATTGAAAGCACGTGGAATTGATGATAAAACACCTCCTGTATACGTGTCAAGCGTTTCATACGGACGTCAAATGTATGTCAAATTTGAAACAACAAGCAAGAGTACAGAGTTGAAAGCAGCCATCAATGCTGTTATCAAAGGAGTGCCTATTAAACCAGAATCTGAATGGGCGCGTGTCTTGAAGAATACAACTGTAACCGTTTCAATCGTAGGTGGAAATGCTGATGGCGCTGCGCATGTTGTGACAGGTACAGTAGAAGATTTGAAGAAATTGATTCAAGAAGGAGCTACTTTCAGTACACAAAACCCTGCTGTTCCAATTTCTTATAAGACTGCATTCTTGAAAGATAATCAAGTAGCCACCATTCAAAGTAACACAGACTACATTGAAACTAAAGTGACTTCATACAAAAATGGTTATCTTAATTTACAACATAAGGGAGCTTATATTGCTCGTTACTATGTTTACTGGGATGAAGTAACTTATGATAAGGATGGAATTGAAAGTATTCGCTCACGTCAATGGGAAGATAATGGTAAGAACAGAACAGCTGGCTTCCAAACTGAACTTCAATTTAAAGGAAATGTACGTAATATACGCGTGAAGATTCAAGAAAAAACAGGTCTTGTTTGGGAACCATGGCGTACAGTTTATAATCGCACAGACCTTCCTCTTGTTCAAAAACGTACCATTGTTAACTCAGGTACAACACTAAGACCAAAATACGATGAGAAAGTTGAAAATAACTAATTTTTCACTTGTAAAAGGAATCAGTTTTAAGAGCTGGTTCTTTTTCTTTCTAATATTCCTCCGTAATCAAAAATCAACAAAGACAGTCAATTATTTGTTATCAATACATTAATTAGAGTTCCAGTTTTATCTTAGATCTTAAATCAGTATTTTAAGTTGTAGAAAATATGTCTTTTAGTATGCTTTTTGACTTTTGTATTTTTCTCTAAAAATGGAGTTTTGGGCCAGACTTTTGAAAAAAATTTTTTAATGGTAACTTCTAAAACTAACTTCCAGTTTCCCACACCCTAGCATTTAGTATAAGAAAAACGCGTGAAATCAGTGGAAATCCGTCTTAGACTAACTTCCA
>JAWHFN010000075.1:0-7645 GCA_032565555.1 Streptococcus mitis
AAAATTCTGATGATGGACTTGTATTTCGATGATAACTTGTGTGCCGTTGTCCAACTCCGCCAAGACATCTATGCTAGTATAGAAATCCTGGGCCGAGTACGGCATGGGAGGCAAGATATGAATATTGCTTCCCTCCAAAATGGTCACATTTTTTGCGGGCAAGTCTAGCATATCGCGGATAAATTGACAAGTGATCTCTGGATTGCTAAAGATTTTCTTAGCAACCAAGTCATTGGTTGGGCTAATGCCCGGATGACGCACAGTCATATTTCTTCTCCTTTCATTATAGCACATTTTTAAATCTAGGTTTACTAGATTCTCTGGCTCTATCTATTTATTCGGAAAAAGTATGAAAAATGCTTGGTCTGGCTCTTTCCAATGGTATTTTTTGGTGCTTTCCTTTATAATGGGTGTATGGATAAGAAAAAATTATTATTGATTGATGGGTCTTCTGTTGCTTTTCGGGCGTTTTTTGCCCTCTATCAGCAGTTGGATCGTTTTAAGAATGCGGCTGGTTTGCATACCAATGCGATTTATGGATTTCAGTTGATGTTGAGCCATTTGTTGGAGCGGGTTGAGCCAAGTCATATTTTGGTGGCTTTTGATGCGGGTAAGACGACCTTCCGTACAGAGATGTATGCGGACTATAAGGGTGGTCGGGCTAAGACTCCTGATGAGTTTCGTGAGCAATTTCCTTTCATTCGTGAGTTGTTGGATCATATGGGGATTCGTCACTATGAATTGGCTCAGTATGAGGCTGATGACATCATTGGGACGCTGGATAAGCTCGCAGAGCAGGATGGTTTTGATATTACCATTGTCAGTGGGGACAAGGACTTGATTCAGCTGACGGATGAGCATACGGTGGTTGAAATTTCTAAGAAAGGTGTGGCTGAGTTTGAGGCCTTTACGCCAGAATATCTTATGGAAAAGATGGGCATTACACCGGCTCAGTTTATCGATCTCAAGGCGCTCATGGGTGATAAGTCGGATAATATCCCTGGGGTGACCAAAATCGGTGAAAAGACGGGTATCAAGCTCTTGCTGGAGCATGGTTCACTTGAGAGAATTTATGAGAATATCGATGGGATGAAGGCTTCTAAGATGAAGGAAAATCTCATCAATGATAAGGAACAGGCCTTTTTGTCTAAAACACTGGCGACCATTGATACCAAGGCACCGATTGAGATTGGTTTGGAGGATTTGGTCTATAGTGGTCCAGATGTGGAAAATCTCGGGAAATTCTACGATGAGATGGGCTTCAAACAGCTCAAACAGGCTTTAAATGTGTCGTCAGCTGATGTTGCTGAGAGCTTGGATTTTACTATTGTTGACCAAATCAGTCAAGATATGCTGAGTGAAGAATCTATCTTCCACTTTGAACTCTTTGGAGAGAATTACCATACGGATGATTTGGTTGGTTTTGCTTGGTCTTGTGGAGATAAGCTCTATGCCACAGACAAACTTGAACTTTTGCAAGAGCCGATTTTCAAGGACTTTTTAGAAAAAACACCTCTGAGAGTTTATGACTTTAAGAAGGCTAAAGTTCTCTTGCATCGTTTTGGTGTGGATTTGCAGGTTCCTGCTTTTGATAGCCGATTGGCTAAATACCTCCTTTCGACTGTGGAGGACAATGAAATTGCGACTATCGCTAGTCTTTATGGTCAGACTTATTTGGTTGATGATGAGACTTTCTATGGTAAGGGGGTCAAAAAGGCCCTTCCTGAACGCGAGAAATTCTTGGAACACTTAGCTCGTAAGCTTGCTGTTTTGGTCGAAACAGAGCCTATTTTGCTTGAAAAACTCAGCGAAAATGGGCAATTAGAGCTTCTTTATGATATGGAGCAACCTCTGGCTTTTGTCCTTGCTAAGATGGAAATTGCTGGGATTACGGTCAAGAAAGAGACCTTGCTTGAGATGCAGGCTGAAAATGAGCTTGTCATTGAAAAGCTGACTCAGGAGATTTATGAACTGGCTGGTGAGGAGTTTAATATCAACTCGCCTAAGCAGTTGGGCGTACTTCTCTTTGAAAAATTGGGGTTACCTTTAGAATACACTAAGAAAACCAAAACTGGATACTCGACTGCGGTGGATATCTTGGAACGCTTGGCTCCTATTGCGCCAATTGTTAAGAAAATCCTCGATTACCGTCAGATTGCCAAGATTCAATCGACTTATGTGATTGGCTTGCAGGACTGGATTTTGGCTGATGGCAAGATTCATACTCGCTATGTGCAGGATTTGACCCAAACTGGGCGTTTGTCTAGTGTGGATCCAAACTTGCAAAATATTCCTGTGCGTTTGGAGCAAGGTCGCCTCATTCGTAAGGCTTTTGTGCCTGAGTGGGAGGATAGTGTGTTGCTCAGTTCGGATTATTCACAGATTGAATTACGCGTTTTGGCGCATATTTCTAAGGATGAGCACCTGATTAAGGCCTTTCAAGAGGGGGCAGATATCCATACTTCGACAGCCATGCGGGTCTTTGGCATTGAGCGTCCTGAGGATGTGACTTTAAACGACCGTCGCAATGCCAAGGCCGTTAACTTTGGAGTGGTTTATGGGATTTCAGACTTTGGCTTGTCTAATAATTTGGGCATTAGCCGTAAGGAGGCCAAAGCCTACATTGATACCTACTTTGAACGCTTCCCAGGTATTAAAAACTACATGGATGAGGTGGTGCGTGAGGCGCGTGATAAGGGCTATGTAGAGACACTTTTCAAGCGTCGTCGTGAGTTGCCAGATATCAATTCGCGCAACTTCAATATTCGTGGTTTTGCGGAGCGGACAGCTATCAACTCACCTATTCAGGGTTCGGCAGCAGATATTCTCAAGATTGCCATGATTCAGCTAGATAAAGCCTTAGTTGCAGGTGGTTATCAGACTAAGATGCTTCTGCAAGTGCACGATGAAATCGTCCTTGAAGTTCCTAAATCTGAATTGGCAGAGATGAAAAAATTGGTCAAACAAACCATGGAAGAAGCCATTCAACTCAGTGTTCCCCTCATCGCAGATGAAAATGAAGGGGCAACCTGGTACGAGGCTAAATAAAAAGGGGGCTAGTCCTCTTTTTTGTAGTAGAATTCTGCAAGCCTTTTCAAATTGTGCTATACTGAAGAAAAAGGAGGATTTCTATGAGTCAAGAATTTATCAATCCAAGTGATGGTGTGATTCGTCAGTATCTCGCAACGAGTAAAACCCTTGCTGTAGTGGGGTTATCAGACCGTGAAGAAACAACTAGCAATCGAGTGACCAAGGAAATGCAGGCTCGGGGTTATAAAATCATCCCAGTCAATCCCAAGGTAGCAGGTGGTGAAATATTGGGTGAAAAGGCTTATGCTAGTCTCGCTGAGATTCCTTTTCCTGTAGATATTGTCAATGTTTACCGTCGCAGTGAGTTTTTGCCAGATGTGGCGCGTGATTTTCTTAAGGCTGATGCCAAGATTTTTTGGGCACAGCTAGGACTTGAAAGTCTAGAAGCGGAAGAAATCTTGCGTGCTGGTGGATGTGATGACATCGTGATGAATCGTTGCATCAAGAGAGAACACACACGTTTGATTGAGGAAGCATAAGAAAAAGGTAGCTGGTGGGCTACCTTTTGTGTTATATTCAATGAAAATCAAAGAGTAAAGAGGAAACTAGCCGCAGGTTGCTCAAAACACAGTTTTGAGGTTGCAGATAGAACTGACGAAGTCAGCTCAAAACACAGTTTTGAGGTTGTGGATAGAACTGACGAAGTCAGTAACCATACCTACGGCAAGGCGACGTTGACGTGGTTTGAAGAGATTTTCGAAGAGTATTAGAAAATGCCAATAAGGGTCTGCATACCAAGACTAGTGAGGATGATGGCAATCCAGCAAATAGCTCCGAGAACAATGGATTTTCCACTGGATTTGATCATAGCTAGCAGATTAGTTTTAAGCCCGATAGCACTCATGGCTATGATAATAAGGAATTTAGAGAGTTGTTTGAGAGGGGTAAAGAAATTACTGGACACACCGAGAGAGGTGAGTAGTGTAGTGAGGAGAGAGGCAAGGATGAAGTAAAGGATAAAAAGTGGGAAGACTTTTTTCAGTTGCAATCCTTGCTTATTTTTTTGCTCGCGACTTTGCCAGTAGGAGAGAAAGAGAGTGATGGGGATAATAGCTAGGGTGCGTGTGAGTTTGACAATGGTTGCGGATTCGAGGGTATTAGTTTGGTAGAGACTGTCCCAGGCGCTGGCGGTAGCCGTTACAGAGGAAGTATCATTGACCGCAGTTCCTGCAAAGAGGGCGAAGCCTTCATTGGATAGATGAAGCCAGGTACCTAGGGTTGGAAATATGAGCGCAGCCAAGACATTGAAGAAAAAGATAACAGAGATGGCTTGGGCGACTTCCTTTTCCTTGGCATGGATAACAGGCGCTGTTGCTGCAATGGCAGAACCCCCACAGATAGAAGAACCTACTCCAATCAAGGTAGCCAGTTTTGTGTCCAGTGCAAAGAAACGCTGGAAGAGGTAGGCAACAATCAAGGCTATTGAAATGGTGGACAGGATGACAGGGAGTGAAGATTGTCCGACTGCGAAGACTTGAGAGATATTGAGACCAAAACCAAGCAAGATAACGGCATACTGGAGCAATTTTTTAGAACTAAAGGTCAATCCAGCATCCAGTTGTTTATAGGACGAGAGAAAGGGATGTAGGAGCATTCCAATAAAAATCGCAAAAATAGGTGCGCCAATAACAGGGAAGAATCCGCCTAGATACCAAGATACGATTGAAATGAGAAGGCAGGCCAAGATGCCTGCTCCATTTTTTGATAGAAATGACATAAAAACCTCCAAATAGAATCTGTTACCATTATAGACCTGTAAAGAGGAAAAGTAAAATAGAAAGTGGAAAGCTATTCTATCATGTATTTTTGCGGTCGGGGGGCTTTTGTAGTATAATAGAGATACGTTTTGACAGTAGGAGGTATCTATGGATTTAACTAAGCGCTTTAATAAACAGTTAGATAAGATTCAAGTTTCGTTGATTCGTCAGTTTGACCAGGCTATTTCGGAGATTCCTGGGGTCTTGCGTTTGACCTTGGGGGAACCTGATTTTACAACGCCAGATCATGTCAAGGAGGTGGCCAAGCGAGCGATTGACCAGAACCAATCCTACTATACAGGGATGAGTGGTCTGCTGACCTTACGTCAGGCGGCCAGTGATTTTGTTAAGGAAAAGTACCAACTGGACTATGCTCCTGAAAATGAAATCTTGGTTACAATTGGGGCGACAGAGGCCTTATCTGCTACTTTGACGGCTATTTTGGAAGAGGGAGACAAGGTGCTTTTGCCAGCTCCTGCTTATCCAGGCTATGAACCGATTGTCAATCTAGTTGGGGCAGAGATTGTCGAGATTGACACGACTGAAAATGGGTTTGTCTTGACTCCTGAGATGTTGGAAAAGGCCATTTTGGAGCAGGGTGATAAGCTCAAGGCAGTTATTCTCAACTATCCGGCTAATCCGACAGGGATTACCTATAGTCGGGAGCAATTGGAAGCCTTGGCAGCTGTTTTACGCAAGTATGAAATTTTCGTTGTCTGTGATGAGGTTTACTCAGAATTGACCTACACAGGCGAAGCCCATGTGTCTCTAGGAACGATGTTGAGAGACCAGGCTATCATTATCAATGGTTTGTCGAAATCGCATGCTATGACAGGTTGGCGTTTGGGCCTGATTTTTGCTCCTGCGGCCTTTACAGCTCAGTTAATCAAGAGCCACCAGTACTTGGTGACTGCCGCAAATACCATGGCGCAACACGCTGCGGTAGAAGCCTTGACGGCTGGTAAAAACGATGCGGAACCTATGAAGAAGGAATACATCCAGCGTCGGGACTATATCATCGAAAAAATGACTGCTCTTGGTTTTGAGATTATCAAACCAGACGGTGCCTTCTATATCTTTGCTAAGATTCCAGCTGGTTACAATCAAGATTCTTTTGCTTTTCTGAAGGATTTTGCTCAGAAGAAGGCTGTTGCCTTTATCCCTGGTGCTGCCTTTGGGCGTTACGGGGAAGGCTATGTGCGTCTGTCTTATGCGGCTAGCATGGAGACTATCAAAGAAGCCATGAAACGACTTGAGGAGTATATGAGAGAAGCATGATTCAGTCTATCACGAGTCAAGGCTTGGTGCTCTACAATCGCAATTTTCGTGAGGATGACAAGCTCGTCAAGATTTTTACAGAGCAGGCTGGTAAGCGGATGTTTTTTGTCAAACATGCTGGCCAGTCTAAGCTGGCGCCGGTTATTCAGCCCTTGGTGCTGGCTCGATTTCTCTTACGAATCAATGATGACGGGCTTAGCTACATTGAGGACTATCATGAGGTGATGACCTTTCCCAAGATTAATAGCGATCTCTTTGTCATGGCTTATGCGACCTACGTAGCAGCTCTTGCAGATGCGAGTTTGCAGGATAATCAGCAGGATGCTCCCTTGTTTGCTTTTTTGCAAAAGACTTTGGAGTTGATGGAAGCGGGCTTGGATTATCAGGTTTTGACTAATATTTTTGAAATTCAAATCTTGACCCGATTTGGAATTAGTCTCAATTTTAATGAGTGTGTCTTTTGTCATCGGGTTGGTCAGGCTTTTGACTTTTCTTTCAAATATGGAGCCTGCCTTTGTCCAGAGCATTATCATGAAGATGAGAGACGTTGCCATCTCAATCCCAATATCCCTTATCTGCTCAATCAGTTTCAAGCCATTGAGTTTGAGACCTTGGAGACCATTTCGCTCAAGCCTGAAATCAAGCAAGAGCTACGCCAATTTATGGATCAACTCTACGAAGAGTACGTTGGGATTCACTTAAAATCAAAGAAATTTATTGATTCCCTAGCAGACTGGGGTCAATTACTAAAAGAGGAAAAGAAATGAAAAAAATCGCAGTAGATGCAATGGGGGGCGATTATGCACCTCAGGCCATCGTTGAGGGGGTAAATCAAGCCCTGGCTGACTTTTCAGATATTGAGGTTCAACTCTATGGAGATGAAGCTAAAATCAAGCAATATCTGACAGCGACAGAGCGCGTCAGCATTATCCATACGGATGAAAAGATTGATTCAGACGATGAACCTACGAGAGCTATTCGGAAGAAGAAAAATGCCAGTATGGTATTGGCAGCCAAGGCTGTCAAAGAGGGTGAAGCAGACGCTGTCCTCTCGGCTGGGAATACAGGTGCTTTGTTGGCGGCTGGATTCTTCATCGTGGGTCGTATCAAGAATATCGACCGTCCTGGGCTTATGTCGACCTTGCCGACTGTAGATGGGAAGGGTTTTGACATGCTGGACCTCGGTGCCAATGCGGAGAATACAGCCCAGCACCTCCATCAATACGCTGTCCTCGGTTCCTTCTATGCTAAAAATGTCCGCGGTATTGCGCAACCACGTGTTGGCTTGCTTAACAATGGAACAGAAAGTAGTAAGGGTGACCCACTTCGTAAGGAGACTTATGAATTACTAGCAGCTGATGAAAGTTTGAACTTTATCGGAAACGTGGAAGCGCGTGATTTGATGAATAGCGTTGCGGATGTTGTCGTGGCAGATGGTTTCACGGGAAACGCTGTGCTCAAGTCCATTGAAGGGACAGCCATGGGAATTATGGGCTTGCTCAAGACCGCTATTACAGGTG
>JAWHFN010000076.1:0-7376 GCA_032565555.1 Streptococcus mitis
GGCAACAATGTCTTTGTTGGTTCAAATTCAACCATTATTGCTCCAGTTGAGTTAGGTGATAATTCTCTTGTTGGTGCTGGTTCAACTATTACCAAAGACGTTCCAGCAGATGCGATTGCCATTGGACGCGGTCGTCAGGTCAATAAAGACGAATATGCAACACGCCTTCCTCATCATCCTAAGAATCAGTAGGAGCCTATCATGGAATTTGAAGAAAAAACGCTTAGCCGAAAAGAAATCTATCAAGGACCAATTTTTAAACTGGTCCAAGATCAGGTTGAATTACCAGAAGGCAAGGGAACTGCCCAACGGGATTTGATTTTCCACAATGGGGCTGTCTGTGTTTTAGCAGTAACGGATGAGCAAAAACTCATCTTGGTCAAGCAGTACCGCAAAGCTATCGAGGCTGTCTCTTACGAAATTCCAGCTGGAAAACTGGAATTAGGAGAAAATACAGACCCTGTCGCAGCAGCCCTGCGTGAATTAGAGGAAGAAACAGCCTATACAGGAAAATTAGAACTCTTGTACGACTTTTACTCAGCCATTGGCTTTTGTAATGAAAAGTTAAAATTATACCTAGCGAGTGACTTGACAAAGGTTGAAAATCCGCGCCCTCAGGATGAAGATGAAACCTTGGAAGTCCTTGAAGTGAGCCTAGAAGAAGCTAAGGAATTGATCCAATCAGGTCATATTTGTGATGCCAAGACAATTATGGCTGTTCAGTATTGGGAATTGCACAAAAAATAGAGGAGGTTAGTATGGGTAAACCTTTATTAACGGATGAAATGATTGAAAGAGCTAATAGAGGCGAAAAAATTTCAGGTCCCCCTTTGCTAGATGATGAGGAGACTAAGATTTTACCAACCTCTTCTTCCCGTTTTGGTTATGCCAATCCTAAGGGACATAGCTTTAGCCAAGAAACCTTGAAGATTCAGGTCGAACCGTCTATTCATAAAAGCCGTCGCATTGAAAATACCAAGAGAAATGTCTTCAATTCTAAACTGAATAAAATCTTATTTGCAGTCATCTTTCTCTTAATTTTGCTTGTCTTAGCAATGAAACTTTTGTAATAGAAAAGGAATTGAAATGAAAATAGGAATTATTGCGGCTATGCCAGAAGAACTGGCTTATCTGGTCCAGCATTTAGACAATGCCCAGGAGCAAGTTGTTTTAGGCAATACCTATCATACAGGAACCATTTCCTCGCATGAAGTCGTTCTTGTAGAAAGTGGAATTGGTAAGGTTATGTCTGCTATGAGTGTGGCGATTTTGGCTGATCATTTCAAAGTGGATGCTTTGATTAACACTGGATCTGCTGGTGCAGTAGCAGAGGGTATTGCTGTTGGGGATGTTGTGATTGCTGACAAATTAGCCTATCATGATGTGGATGTTACAGCTTTTGGCTATGCTTATGGACAAATGGCGCAACAACCGCTTTATTTCGAGTCAGATAAAACCTTTGTTGCCAAAATCCAAGAGAGTTTATCTCAATTGGACCAAAAATGGCATCTTGGTTTGATTGCTACAGGAGATAGTTTTGTTGCAGGAAATGATAAGATAGAAGCTATTAAGTCTCATTTCCCAGATGTTTTGGCTGTTGAGATGGAGGGGGCAGCTATTGCTCAGGCAGCGCATGCCCTTAATCTTCCAGTTTTAGTCATTCGAGCTATGAGTGATAATGCCAACCATGAAGCAAACATCTCTTTTGATGAGTTTATTATCGAAGCTGGACGTCGCTCTGCTCAAGTCTTATTAGCCTTTTTGAAGGCCTTAAATTAAGCGAAAATTTGACAGTTTTTCTAGCTTATGATAAGATTTAAGTAAAGAAAAGCTAGAAAACGTTTCAGAGGATATTATGAGTATTGAAATGACCGTCAGTGAGATTGCAGAGGTCTTAGGATTATCTCGCCAAGCAATCAATAACCGTGTCAAAGAATTACCAGAAGAAGACACAGATAAAAATGACAAAGGGGTAACAGTCGTTACCAGAAGTGGCTTGATTAAGCTAGAAGAAATCTATAAAAAAACGATTTTTGAAGATGAGCCTGTCAGTGAAGATGTCAAGCAACGTGAACTGATGGAGATTCTGGTTGATGAGAAGAATGCAGAAATTCTTCGTCTCTATGAACAATTAAAAGCCAAGGATCGTCAGTTATCAGAAAAAGACGAGCAGATGCGCATCAAAGACCGTCAGATTGCTGAGAAAGACAAACAACTTGATCAGCAGCAACAATTGACTCTTCAAGCCATGAAGGATCAAGAAAATCTTAAGCTAGAGCTGGACCAAGCAAAAGAAGAAGTCCAATCCACTAAGAAAGGCTTTTTTGCTCGTTTATTTGGAGGATAATCAAGGAGCTGTTTAGGTTAAATGCTAACCTGATGGCTTCTTTTGTTTCTAAATAGTATAGTTGCTCAATTAATACTCAATGAAAATCAAAGAGCAAACTAGGAAGCTAGCCGCAGGCTGCTCAAAGCACTGCTTTGAGGTTGTAGATAAGACTGACGAAGTCAGTTACATATATCTACGGCAGGGCGAAGCTGACGCGGTTTGAAGAGATTTTCGAAGAGTATAAAATAACAGTATAGGAGAGGTATAGAATGGAACGATTAGAAGATTACATTGCTTTCGATTTAGAATTTAATCAGCACGAAGGACAAACACACTTGATTCAAGTATCGGCAGTGCGTTTTAGAGATGGTCAGGAAATCGATGCCTATGATTCCTATGTCCATACTAGTGTGCCTCTAAAGAGTTTTATCAATGGTTTGACAGGGATTACAGCTGAGACCTTAAAAGATGCTCCACCAGTGGAGAAAGTCTTAGAAGAATTCCAAACTTTTGTGGGTTCTTTACCCATGGTTGGATACAATGCTGCTAAAAGTGATTTGCCTATTCTAGCAGAGCATGGTTTAGACTATAGCCAGCAGTATAAGGTGGATTTGTATGATGAAGCTTTTGAACGTCGGAGTTCGGATTTACATGGTATTGCCAATCTCAAATTGCAAACTGTTGCCTCATTTCTCGGATTTCAAGGTCAGTCTCATAATAGCTTAGAGGATGCTCGTATGACAGCGCGTGTTTACGAGTCCTTCCTAGAGTCGGATCAAGCTAGAGAATTATTAGGGACAGAAAGCAGTCTTTCAAACAATCCTTTTGGAGGCTTGGACTTGTCTCAATTATTTGACTAGGAGTGCCTATGAAACCTGAAAAACCTAAAAATCTAGGTTTTAGGAAAATCTACTTTAATCTAGATAAAATTCTCTTTCTCTTTTTCTTGATATTCATGATGATTGAGTTTGTCTGGTTACCACTTAATTCTTGGATTGCTGGACTTTTACTCCGTCAGACAGGTTATCTCTTTCTTTCATACAACAATATTTTTGCCATTATAAAAGGGTCGCCATTTGTTAGTCTTGCTTTATTTGTTCTGGTAATTGTTAATTTACTGATCGCCTATTACCAGATAGGACTTCTCTTTATCGGAGCTCGACACCTCCTCTATCACGAAAGGAGGACCTTGCTGGAGTACAGTCGCAAGGTCTTTCGTCAAAGTTTCTTGTTTATGAGGCAAGTGACGATTTCCAAAATGGCCTTTATCTTCTTTTATGTCATGATGCTCTTTCCATTGATTCGAAAGATTTTAAAGATTTATTACCTCAATAAAATTGTCATTCCGGAATTCATAGTAGCCTATATAGAAGATAAGTACTGGTTGGTCGGTTTGGTAATCACTGTTCTAGCCTTGTTGCTGTTCTACATTTCAATACGTTTGATGTTTGCCCTACCCCAGCTTTTATTTGAGAAAAAAACAGTCAAAGAAGCAGTCAGATACAGTCTAGAGAAGACAAGAAAGCACTCCTGGTTTTATATCTGGAACTTGCTTTGGATTATCGTCAAAACGTACCTATTTTTCATTCTTTTATTGATTCCAATCTTGGCAAGTCAGACACTGATGGATGGTTTGACCCATAGGGAATCTCTTGTGCTGGGAATTATCAACTTTGTCTTGATTAAGAATTTCCACTATATGGCCTTGACTTACTTTCTCATTAAGTTTGTTTCCTTTTTGACAGGGGAGGAACTAGAAATCACACCAAGGAGAAAGAAAGACCACTGGATGAGATGGGGAGTGATGGGCTGTGCTTGTATCTTTTTCACTCTTGAGGGTTATGTTTATTTAGAAGCTCCAGTTGCCAATAAACCTTTGATTATCTCTCACAGGGGAGTATCCAATAAGAATGGTGTACAAAATACTGTTCAATCTCTAGAAAAGACAGCCCAACTAAGTCCAGATTTCGTTGAGACAGATGTTCAGGAAACAAAAGATGGTCAGTTTGTCATGATGCATGATGCCAATATCAAGAATCTGACAGGAGTTAATGCCAATCCTCAGGATCTCACTTTGGAAGAATTAACCAAACTCAATATTTCAGAAAATGGTTATCATAGCAAGGTGTCTAGTTTTGATGACTATCTCAACAAAGCCAATGAATTGCATCAGAAACTTCTTATTGAGATTAAAACCAGTCGAAAAGATAGTCCAAATATGATGAAACGCTTTATGGAAAAATATGGAACTGTTCTTAAGCAGAATGGTCACCAAATGCAATCTTTGGATTATCATGTGATTGACCAGGTGTTGGCCTATGACTCACAAATTCCAGTCTATTTCATCCTTCCTTATAATAGTATTTTCCCAAGAACGAAAGCTACAGGTTACACCATGGAGTATTCAACTTTAGATGAAAATTTTGTCAACAAGCTTTGGAATACCGATCAGAAATTGTACGTGTGGACCATTAATAGTTCAGAGTCCTTTGATAAATCTGTTCATTTGGGTGCAGACGGTATGATAACGGATGACTTGGAAATGATTCAAGAGCAGGTTACCGTTGCTCAAGAAGATCCAGAGTATACGGAATTGCTTTTTAAACAGGCCATGGAATTCTTTAATTTTTAGTAAGCAAAAAGAGGTTGATCAAAAATTCAACTCTAAAATAGTAAAAAAACGAGCGATGTATCAGTTGGATATGCTCGTTTTTTTATGCCATGGTTTATAATTGATACTCAATGAAAATCAAAGAGCAAACTAGGAAGCTAGCTGCAAGCTGCTCAAAACACTGTTTTGAGGTTGCAGATAAAACTGACGAAGTCAGCTCAAAACACTGTTTTGAGGTTGTGGATAGAACTGACGAAGTCAGTAACCATATCTACGGTAAGGTGATGCTGACGTGGTTTGAAGAGATTTTCGAAGAGTATGAAATAAGAATAAAACAGGAAGTAATGCCTATGAAGTGGTTGAACTAGGTTATTTATGTCAGATGTAAAAGGGTTACTAACTTCTGCGTGAAGAAGGCTTTTGAATTTATGTCAAACAGAAAATGGATGTTTTCCCTTTTGGGGCAGATGAGAGAGTATTTTTGGCATGTGCAGAATTTATGTTAGAAATAAATAAACTGTCATAACATCGCTAGGATTCATCTTTATGAGTATGAATCTCACAAAATTGGTCAAGAATCTAGCATCTAAAACATCAATTATACAAAAACACAGTCTCTCTTTAGCTTGATTGTGGTCAAGACAGAAGTTACTGCGCAGTTTTATTTTTTGAGTTGATTTTTTCTTAGATCATGTGCTTACTGAGGATTGCTTTTATTTTCTGAAGTTGGCGGATTGACCTGTTTTTCGTTTTCAGTAGCAGGTTTACTTGGAGTAGGAGCAGGAGTAGAAGAATCCTGAGTTGATGTTTTCTGCTCTTCTTTTTTCTCTTCCTTGACGCTGGATTTTGGCGTTTCTTCTTGTTGTGTTTTTTCTTGAGTGGTGTGATTTTCTTTATTAGGACTGGTGTTTTCTTTAGGGGATTCCTTTTGGATTTCTTTGACAATGGTTGTCGTCTGGCTTGTCGTAGGTTCTTTTTTAGTATTTTTGTTATTATCCAAGGCGTTCATGATTGTGATACTTGCGGTAATTAAGCCAAGGATACTAGCGATTGTAGCAACGATTTTTTGAAAGACCGTGAAGCCTTTTTTGATGTGTTCTGTTTTTGGTTTTGAAGTTCTACGATAATTAGACATACATTCTCTCCTTTGATTAAAATTTATTATACCGCATTTCTTTAAAAAAATCTTAAAAAAAGAGGAATTGCCCTTTCTTGTCGCAGGCTCCGTTTCATGATACAATAGAAGGAGTGATTTTAGAAAGCGTGAGAAAACATGATTTACTTTGATAATTCGGCAACGACCAAGCCTTATCCTGAAGCCCTTGAAACCTATATGCAGGTGGCTTCAAAAATTTTAGGAAATCCATCTAGTCTCCATCGTTTGGGAGACCAGGCAACACGAATTTTAGATGCTTCCCGTCAACAGATTGCAGATTTAATCGGTAAGAAAAGTGATGAAATCTTCTTTACATCTGGTGGAACAGAAGGTGATAACTGGGTTATCAAGGGTGTGGCCTTTGAAAAAGCCCAGTTTGGCAAGCACATCATCGTATCAGCCATTGAACATCCAGCAGTCAAGGAATCAGCTCTTTGGTTGAAATCTCAAGGTTTTGAAGTGGATTTGGCTCCAGTAGATGAGAAAGGATTTGTCGATGTTGAGGCGCTAGCAGATTTGATACGACCAGATACGACCCTCGTTTCCATCATGGCAGTGAACAATGAAATTGGCTCTGTTCAGCCCATTGAGGCTATTTCAGAACTGTTAGCAGACAAGCCGACTATTTCCTTCCACGTTGATGCGGTTCAGGCACTTGCCAAGATTCCGACTGAAAAGTATTTGACAGAACGAGTGGATTTTGCGACTTTCTCTAGTCACAAGTTCCACGGAGTTCGTGGTGTTGGTTTTGTCTATATCAAGTATGGCAAGAAGATTACGCCTCTTCTTACAGGTGGTGGTCAGGAACGTGATTACCGTTCGACAACTGAAAATGTGGCAGGGATTGCAGCGACTGCTAAGGCCCTCCGTTTGTCTATGGAAAAGCTAGATATCTTTAGGAGCAAGACTGGGCAGATGAAGGCAGTGATTCGTCAAGCACTTCTGGACTATCCAGATATTTTTGTCTTTTCAGATGAGGAAGACTTTGCCCCTCATATCCTGACTTTTGGAATCAAGGGTGTTCGTGGTGAAGTTATCGTTCACGCCTTTGAAGACTATGATATTTTCATTTCAACAACCTCTGCTTGTTCGTCCAAGGCAGGTAAACCTGCAGGCACCTTGATTGCCATGGGAGTGGATAAAGATAAGGCCCAGTCAGCTGTGCGTTTAAGCCTAGACCTTGAAAATGATATGAGTCAGGTCGAGCAGTTTTTGACCAAGTTAAAATTGATTTACAATCAAACTAGAAAAGTAAGATAGGAGCATTCATGCAATATTCA
>JAWHFN010000077.1:0-7205 GCA_032565555.1 Streptococcus mitis
CTTCATCAATTGATTTAACATCTGGAGTTGCAACACGAGTCACTTCTTCTTCAGCGACAACACGATTGCTTGGTTTGTACTCGTTTGTTGCCATTTCCAAGTTAGCCGCATAGCTAGACTCACTTGAGTAAGCAATAGTATCTTCACCAGAGACCATCCATTTAAGCAATTCTGCCTTGATTTCTTCTTGCACCTCTGCAGGAATCTCATCAAATGAGGCAACTGACTTGTCCAAAACAACCCAGCGGTCAAGGTCTGTACGAGCAGGTGTAATGGCCATAAATTCTTGGCTGTCCTTACCACCCATGGCTCCACCGTCACCGATGATAGCCTTGAAGTCTAAGCCACTACGAGTGAAAATACGCTCATAAGCAGCCTTGTACTCATCATAAACACTGTCCAAACTATCATAGTTAGCGTGGAAACTGTAAGCATCTTTCATGATAAACTCACGTGTACGAAGAAGTCCATTACGTGGGCGTTTTTCATCACGATACTTAGGTTGGATTTGATAAAGGTTAAGTGGCAATTGCTTGTAAGACTTAACAGAATCACGGACAATAGCTGTAAAGGTTTCTTCGTGAGTTGGACCTAGGATAAAGTCTGATTTTTCACGGTTTTTTAGCTTGTAAAGGTCTTCACCATAAGTTTCATAACGACCTGATTCGCGCCATAATTCTGCACTGAGAAGGGCAGGAGCCAACATCTCAACGGCACCAATCTTATCAAACTCTTGGCGCATGATGTTTTTAGCTTTTTCAATCACACGATTGGCAAGTGGTAGGTAAGAATAAACACCTGCAGATACTTGACGAACATAACCAGCTCGTAACATAAGGGCATGGCTGATAACTTGAGCATCGCTTGGCATTTCGCGAAGCGTTGGGATAGGCATTTTACTTTGTTTCATAATATTCCTCGATTATCTAAAAAAGAGTCGCATAATGTCATTCCAGGTCACAGCAATCATCAAGACAACCATGATGACCACTCCGGCCAAGGTGACATAGGTTTCAATTTCTTGTTTTAATGGTTTACGGCGGATGGCTTCTAGGATATTGAGCACAATCTTACCACCATCCAGAGCTGGAATCGGAATAAGATTAAAAATCCCGATATTGATGGAAATCATTGCCAAAAAGTACAAGACATTTTCAATTCCATTTTTAGCAGCATCACTACTTGCCTTAAAGATGGCAACAGGTCCACCTAGCTTGTTCAAATCCGGTTGGAAAATCAGATTTTTCAGGGCTGAGAGAATTCGGAGAGCTGAGTCAGCAGCAGTTGTAAAACCACCTACAAACATAGATAGAAAGTCCGACTTAATTCGCGGTTGAACACCTAGAAGGTAACGGCCTTGATTTTCTTCTGGGGTAACAGTGACTTGTTTTTCACTCCCTTTTTCAGAAATAGTCACATCCAAGGTCGGGGCCGTCTTATCTTTGGTTTCTGATTCCACAGCCTGGATCAAGCTTTCCCAGTTACTAATCTCATGTGAACCAATCTTGGTAATCTGAGCCGTTTCTGGCACTCCCACCTTGGCTAAAGCGCCTTGGGACATAACATGGAACTGGTTTGTTTCAACATCTCTGACACCACCCTGCATAAAAATTAAAATCCAGAAAACAACAATACCTAAGATAAAGTTGTTCATAGGGCCTGCAAAGTTGGTAATCAGTTTTCCCCAGATAGTTGCATTTTGATATTGAACATCCAAGGGAGCAATCCGAACCTCAGTTCCATCTGATTCTACAACCGTTGCATCGTGATCCACTGCAAATGTTTTTTCTTCTTCCAGAACCAAGCCCTTGATAAAGAGCTTATCTTCAAAGTCAAACTGGGTCACCTGCATAGGAAGGGCTGTTTGGTCCAATTTTTTACCTGAAAGATTGATGCGTTTAACCTTACCATCATCAGTAAGCGTCAAACTGACAGGAGTACCTGTCTTGATTTCAGTCATATCATCACCCCAACCGGCCATGCGAACATAGCCACCCAGAGGCAAGATCCGAATAGTGTAGGCTGTTCCATCCTTGCCAATGTGAGCAAAGATTTTAGGTCCCATACCAATGGCAAATTCACGCACTAGAATTCCTGATTTCTTAGCAAAGTAGAAGTGCCCGAACTCATGCACCACCACAATAATCCCGAAAACCAGAATAAAGGTTAAAATTCCTAGCATAGTATTTCCTCCGTCTTTTGATTAAAAGAGTCCAAACAAGTGCATGATTGGAAATACAAGCAACATACTATCGAAACGATCCAAAACACCACCATGTCCAGGAATAAATTTACCAGAATCCTTGACACCAAAGTGACGCTTGATCGAACTTTCTAGTAAATCACCAAATTGTCCAGCAATGCTAAAGAAAATAGCAAAGACTGACATCTTATAAATTCCATATGGAAGAGCAACTGTACTGTCAACTATCATAAAGATAATAGTTACTAAAATCGCACCTAAAATACCACCCAAGGCACCCTCAAAGGTTTTATTTGGAGAAACTGTCGGAGCTAATTTTCGTTTACCATAGTTCATCCCAACAAGATAGGCACCACTGTCTGTTGCCCAAACGATACATAAGGCTAATAGTGCCTTATCTAACCCTGCAATTCTAGCATCTAGTAAAGCATTAAATCCAAAGCCCACGTAGAAACTCATAGCAAGCGGGAAAACCGCATCCTCAATCGTATACGACTTGCTAAAAACAGTCGTTCCTAACATGATTGAAATCAAAACACTATAAGCAACCACATTCCCATCAACTGGTAAAAAAGTCAGGTAATTCTCCAAGGGAATGGTCAAAGCAAAGGTTGCAAAGAGGGTTAAGAGGCCCTCCATCGTCATGGTCTCTAGACCTCTCATCTTCAAAAGTTCATGCATGGCTAACATGGCTATGATTCCAATTGCTATCTGCAGCAAGAGTCCCCCAATCATTAAAATTGGTAGGAAAATAGCCAGGGCAATCCCTGCAAACAAGGTTCTTTTCTGTAAATCCTGTGTCATATTTCCTCCTAAACTCCTCCAAATCGGCGATGACGACGATTGTAGGCAAGAATGGCTTCCTGCAAGGCCGCCTCGTCAAAATCAGGCCACAAGGTATCCGTAAAATAGAGCTCACTATAGGCTCCCTGCCATGGAAGGAAATTGCTCAAACGCAATTCTCCACTAGTACGGATAATCAAGTCTGGATCTCGTACATCCTTAGGCAAATGCTGGGTGAAGAGATAGTTGCCAATCAATTCCTCTGTGATGTCACCTGGGTTGATTTTGGCATCTAACACATCCTGAGAAATCAACTTAAGAGCCTGTGTAATCTCAGCACGTCCACCATAGTTGAGGGCAAAATTAAGAATCAAACCTGTGTTGTTCTTAGTTAATTCCTCAGCTTTGGTCAGAGCTTCAAAGGTTTGCTTAGGCAGGCGGTCCGTTTCCCCAATCATTTGAATTTTAACATTATTCGCATGCAATTCCGGGACATAATTATCATAAAACTCTACTGGCAAGTTCATGATAAACTTGACTTCCTGATCTGGACGGGTCCAGTTTTCCGTAGAAAAAGCATAAACTGTAATCACCTTGACGCCTAGTTTGTTGGCTGCCTTGGTCACAGTTTGCAATGCTTCCATGCCCGCCTTGTGTCCGAAGACTCGCGGTTGCATACGTTTTTTAGCCCAACGGCCATTTCCATCCATGATGATGCCGATATGAGCAGGAACCTGTGTCGGAACCTCTACTTCCACAGCCTTATCTTTCTTAAAAAATCCAAACATGATCTTATTCCTATTCAAAAATCTATCGTTTCATTATACCATATTTCCCTATTTTCTTCTATCACTAAGCTATTTATACTCTTCGAAAATCAAATCCAAACCACGTCAGCTCTATCTGCAACCTCAAAACAGTGTTTTGAGCAACCTGCGGCTAGCTTCCTAGTTTGCACTTTGATTTTCATTGAGTATTATTCTCAGGCACAAAGCCCATTTCCAAAAAAATAAGTCGCCTGATTGGGCGACTCTATTTTATAGGGAGATTATTATGAAAAAGTTTTAGGAGTTTAAGTTAAGGTCTTCTTAACTTATGGACTTAGTATACACTCCCTAGCTTAAAGTTTCCTTAAGTATTTTTAAAAATCAAATTTTTCCATTTCTCCTGCCAATTTTTCTTGGATAGACGTGTTCGATAAAGTTCCATTCGGTCTTCATTTTCTAAGAAATGAGGAGTTGGACGAACTTGAAAATTCAAAATCTCCTCCAAACCATAAGGTACATAGAGTTCAAAATCGGATTCTTCATTCAAGCGCAGTCCAACTGCCGTACACCGTTCTGGATACTTACTCATAGCATCACAAGAGCTGCTATAGGGAGCAGTATGAGGGCTGTGCTGGTGCATATAGACCTGATTTTTCAATTCCCACTGGTACTGAGGAAAATCCGCCCTCAACTTTTTCTCTAGAGACAAAGTTTCCTCATAAGAAATATCTGGATCAAAGAAAATCACATCTACATCTGTTTCAAGATCAAATGCTGGTCTGTCTGACAAGAGATTCCAGATGAAATTTCTGACAGAACCTGCCGCCAACCAGGAATCTGTCAACTCCAAGTTTCGGATGACAGTCAGAATAGCCATCATATCTGGATTTTTTCTAAAAGCCTCTAGAATTTCTTGCTTATGTTTCATTGTACTCATATCCCAAATGCTCATATGCCTTAGCAGTCGCCACCCGTCCAGAACGTGTTCGCATGATAAAACCTTTCTGGATTAGGTAAGGTTCGTACATATCCTCAACCGTCTCACGCTCTTCTGCTATGTTAACAGAAAGAGTTCCTAGACCAACAGGACCACCACCGTACATCTCAATCATGGTCCGAAGGATTTTTTGGTCCACATAGTCCAAGCCTTCATGGTCAACATCCAGCATGGTCAAAGCCTTATCGGTAATAACATCATCGATCACCCCATTCCCCATTATCTGGGCAAAATCTCGCACGCGCTTGAGGAGACGATTAGCAATACGAGGGGTCCCACGGCTACGTAGGGCCAACTCAGACGCTGCCTCATGAGTGATTTCCATCTCAAAAATATCTGCCGTCCGCTCGACAATTTCTGTCAAGTCAGCATGGGCATAATACTCCATATGACCTGTAATTCCAAAACGTGCCCGTAGCGGATTTGACAGCATACCAGCCCGAGTCGTCGCACCAATCAAGGTAAAAGGTGGCAACTCCAAATGAACACTGCGACTGCCTTCACCAGCACCAATCATGATATCAATGTAAAAGTCCTCCATGGCACTATAAAGCACCTCTTCCACTGACATTGGCAAACGATGAATCTCGTCTATAAAGAGGACGTCCCCAGGTTCTAAGTCATTCAGAATCGCTACCAAATCACCTGCTTTTTCAATGACTGGACCCGAAGTCTGCTTGAGATTGACACCTAGTTCGTTGGCAATAACAAAAGCCATGGTCGTTTTCCCGAGGCCTGGAGGACCAAACAAAAGCACATGATCCAGCGCCTCATCCCGCATTTTGGCAGCCTCGATAAAGATTTGAAGCTGATCCTTGACCTTGTCCTGCCCGATATATTCACGTAAGTACTGAGGACGGAGCGTGCGTTCTACTAACTCCTCGTCCCCCATTATCTCATTATCTAAAATTCTACTCATAGCTCTATTATATCAAAAATCCAAGCCACAAACAAAAAAGCCACCCGATTGGGTGACTCCCGTGTTTAGCACTTATGTGGTATAATATTCTACGGCACTGCTACACCGCCTACGAAAGGAGGTGAGATAGCCCATGATGGAATTAGTACTCAAAACTATCATCGGACCAATTGTGGTCGGTGTCGTTCTTCGTATAGTCGATAAATGGCTAAACAAGGACAAATAGTGTCAAAAAAGACCTCAAGCTTATTTGGTCGTGAGCTTGAGGTCTTTTATAGCCTATGATATAGAACTAGTACTCAATTCCTTTTTATTATCCCATAGTTCACGAATTTTGTCAAAGGTTTATATCCTCATCCATTCAGCTTCTCCAACTTTAGAATCTGTCCAATAAAGTTTATAAGATTTAGAGAAAGCTATTGAAAAACGATATTTAGAAAACTTCCGAAAAGCCTGAAATAGAGCCAAAAAACTCCACCTGATTGGGTGACTCCTAAGTTTAGCACATATGTGGTATAATATTATTCGGCACTTCTACACCGCCTACGAAAGGAGGTGAGATAGCCCATGATGGATACAATACTTAAAACTATCATCGGACCAATTGTGGTCGGTGTCGTTCTTCGCTTAGTCGATAAATGGCTAAACAAGGACAAATAGTGTCAAAAAGACCCCAAGCTTATTTGGACGTGAGCTTGGGGTCTTTTCTAGCCTATGATATAGACACAATACTTAATTCCCTTTTATTATCCCATAGTTCACAAAATTTGTCAAAGGTTTATATTCTCTTGAACCTCTGTACGACAAGACGCTAAATTAAGAGAAAGTTATCGGAAAATTATTTTTAGAATAGTCACCAAAAGCCTGAAATAGAGCCAAAAAACTCCACCTGATTAGGTGACTCCCTAGTTGAGCACTTATGTGGTATAATATTCTACGGCACTTCTACACCGCCTACGAAAGGAGGTGAGATAGCCCATGATGGAACTAATCCTTAAAACTATCATCGGACCAATCGCGGTCGGTGTTGTTCTTCGCTTAGTCGATAAATGGCTAAACAAGGACAAATAGTGTCAAAAAAGACCCCAAGCTTATTTGGTCGTGAGCTTGGGGTCTTTTCTAGCCTATGATATAGAACTAATCCTTAATTCCCTTCCATTATCCCACAGTTCACGAATTTTGTCAAAAGTTTACATTCTCTTTAACCGCCGTACAGCAATATGATGCGTCACTCATGGACAAGCAAAATCGTTATTACAGCAGTTCTAACCCTTTAATTCACAGACACTTGCAATCAAATTGAGGTTGAAGTAACTGAAGCGACAACAGACCTATTTCTTAGTCATATTCGCTAAAAAAGTCCCCGCCAATTCCCCGACCAAAATCCGAAAAATACCTGAAAATATCGGAAAATGATGTTTATAAAACTCCCCAAAAGCCTGAATTAGAGACAAAAAACTCCACCTGATTGGATGGAGTTAAGGGAGATTATGATGAAAAAGAAAAGTTTAGGATTTTATTAAATAAAGTTAGGAG
>JAWHFN010000078.1:0-7069 GCA_032565555.1 Streptococcus mitis
GTTCCAAGAAGTCCACCTGGTCTGAAAATCATTACCAATACCAAGGCCAAAGCGTAAATAATCATACGTACACTAGCAACATCTTGGAGAAGCATATTCAAAATTCCAAGAACAATAGCTGAAACAATGGCACCTGTAATGGAACCAAGTCCACCAAATACAACAATGATCAAAACATTGATTGAGTTGATGAAAGTGTAATCTTTCGGTACAACTGAACCGATAAATCCTGCCTGAAGTGACCCTGCAATACTTGCAGTAATGGCACCAAAGACAAAAGCGATAATTTTAATTTTAGTCGTATTAACCCCAACTGACTCTGCAGCGATTTCATCTTCACGAACGGATAGGGTTGAACGTCCAATTGGACTACGCAAGAAGTTCAAAGTTGCAATGGTTGTAATCACGACAAAGAAGTAAACCATTTGCCAATTTGTAAAGTTTGGAATTCCCAAGATACCTGCCGCACCGTTTGTAAGGCTTCCACCATTGATGATAAAGATACGGATAATTTCAGAAACCCCAAGAGTTGCTACTGCAAGATAGTCCCCCTTCAAACGCAAGGTTGGAATTCCGACAAGTAAGGCAACTGCTCCTGAAAGCAAAGCACCTATCAGCATGGCTCCAAAGAAGGCACCGTAGGTTGGTGATTTAGAACCAATAATAGCTGCTGCATAGGCACCAATCGCCATGAAACCAGCATGACCAAGTGAAAATTGTCCTGAAAAACCAACGATTAAGTTGAGACCAACAGCCAGAATAATATTAATTCCGATTTGTTGTAAAATCTGTACATAGAATAGATTGAGTACTCCAACTGAAACCAATACACTAATCAAGCCATAGCCAGCTAACAAAAGGAGTAACCATAGAATATTAACTTTTAAATTTTCTTTCATCGTTTACACCTTCTCTTTCACATTTTTACCAAGGATACCAGCTGGGCGGACAATCAAGATCAACAACAGGATTCCATAAACAATGGCATCACGGAAGTCTGACATTCCAAAGGCTGTCGCAAAGGTTTCCAATAGACCAATCACAAAACCACCAAGAGCCGCACCAGGAATAATTCCGATACCACCAAGTACTGCGGCAACGAAAGATTTAAGACCTGGAGTAACCCCCATCAAAGGCTCAAGAGAGTTATAATAGAGGGCAATCAGAACACCAGCTGCACCCGCAAGAGCAGAACCCAAAGCAAAGGTAAAGCTGATAGTACGGTTTACATTGATCCCCATCAATTGCGCTGCATCGCTATCTACGGATACTGCACGCATGGCTTTCCCCATCTTTGTCTTTTGAACAATGACTTGTAACAAAATCATCAAAATCAAGGAAATGGCCAAAATCATTAACTGCACATTTGTTAAGCTAATTGGTCCCAAATCATAGTGAACTGTTTGAATCGCTTGAGGGAAGGCACGGGTATTGGCACCAACCAGATAGACCATTCCATACTCCAATAGGAAGGAAACCCCAATAGCTGTGATCAAAACAGCAATACGAGTAGAGTGGCGCAAAGGTCGATAAGCAAGAAACTCAATCACGACACCAAGGACAGCTGTAGCTAGCATCGCTACGATAAGCGCTACAAAGAAATTCATTTGGAAAGAATTAATCAAGAAATAACCAATAAAGGCTCCCATCATATAAATATCACCGTGGGCGAAGTTGATGAGCTTGATAATTCCGTAAACCATGGTATATCCTAGGGCTAATAGCGCATAAACACTACCTAGAATCAAACCATTTACTAGTTGTTGGAGCATAAGATTCACTCTTTCTATATATAATTTCGAGGGTTCTCCCTCACTTTTTGATAGGTTCTTATACTCAATGAAAATCAAAGAGCAAACTAGGAAACTAGCCGCAGGCTGTACTTGAGTACGGCAAGGCGACGTTGACGCAGTTTGAATTTGATTTTCAAAGAGTATTAAACATCGAAACAGGGAGTGAGTCCGAGGCTCATTCCCTATTTCAACATTTTTCTATTATGGTTTTACAACTTCTGCTGCTTCAACCTTACCATTGTTCATGGTCATCATGTAAGCAGTTTTAACTGTGTTGTGGTCCGCATCGAAGCTTGTTTGACCAGTTACACCTTCAAAATCTTTTGTTTTAGCAAGGTTGTCCTTAATCTCACCTGAGTTTTTAGCACCTTTTGCTGCGTTTGCTACAAGGTGAACTGAATCATAAGCCAAGGCTGCAAATGTTGAAGGCTCTTCATTGTACTTAGCACGGTAAGCGTCAAGGAAGGCTTTTGCTTTAGCTGAAACTTCTACAGTAGTTGAGAAGCCTGAGATAAAGTAGATGTTTGATGCTTTTTCAGGAGTTGCTTGTTGTACAAACTCTTCACCGTTGAATCCATCACCACCAACGATTGGCTTGTCAATTCCCATACCACGCGCTTGGTTTACAATTTTACCAGCTTCAGTGTAGTAACCAGGAACAACGATGGCATCAAAGTCTTTCCCTTTCATTTTTGTAAGGGCTGCTTGGAAGTCTGTATCACCTGCTACGAAAGTTTCATCTGCAACGATTTCACCTTTGTAAGCTTCACGGAAGGCTTTGGCAATACCTTTAGCATAGTCACTGGCATTGTCAGTGTAAAGAACAACTTTCTTAGCATTTAATTTTTCAGAAACATAGTTTGAGATAATTTTTCCTTGGAAGCTATCTTGGAAAGTTCCGATAAAGAGGTAATCTTGACCTTTAGTCAATCCATCTTGAGTCGCACTTGGCGAAATCAATGGAACACCTGCTTTTGTAGCGTTCGCTACAGCAGCTGCAGTTGCACCAGATGTCGCAGGTCCTACGATTGCTGATACTTTAGATTGGGTTACAAGGTTAGTTGTTACTGAAGCAGCCTCTGCTGTTTCAGACTTGTTATCTTTATCGACTACTTCGATTTGTTTTCCATCGATACCACCTGCTGCATTGATTTCATCAACGGCCAATTGGGCACCTTTTTGTTCAGATGTACCGTAGGCTGCTACAGCACCAGTTTCTTCAAAGTTAAATCCAATTTTGATTGTCTTTTCATCTACTGAGTTACCAGCAGCGTTTGACGCTCCAGACTTCACTTCTCCACAGGCTGCAAGAAGTGCTACACTTGCAAGCGCCACAAACGATAGGGCAAATTTTTTCTTCATCTTTTTTGTCTCCTTATTTCTTAAATAAATAGCATGTTAAGAATATACCGAATTATCAGAAAATTGTCAACACTTTTCTTTAACTTTTTCAATGATAACGTTTTCCTCTCGATAAAGATTGCCCACAAAGGGTGTTTCCAGCTCTTGGATATGACAAACTCTGACTTTTTTTATAAATCTTTCCTTACCTAATCTCTCAACTACACCCTCTAGATTCTCTGTTGGAACATAAAGTTGTAAGTAACGATGTTTCTTGGAATGATAGGTAATATCTCCATAATCCTGCAGTTTTTTGGCATCACGATTATAGTAAAGATAGATAATCAAGCCAGATCGATTGACTTTTTCAAACATGATAAATCCTCTTTCTAAGAAATCTCTCCCTATTATACCAAAAAAAGCAAACCCAGTCGAGTTTGCCTTCTTTCAGCATTAATTCAATGAATTGTTGGCCATGATTTCATCAATAAAGCCATATTCGAGTGTTTCTTGGGCACTCATCCAGTTATCGCGTTCTGCATCTGCATGGACTTTTTCGATTGACTGACCTGAATTTTCAGCCAAGATTTTTTCCAAGGTATTACGGGTTTTGAGCAAGTGTTCTGCAGCAATCGCCATATCGGTTTGTTGAGTACCACCGCCTGTACCACCCATTGGTTGGTGAATCATGTATTCAGCATTTGGAAGCATGAAACGTTTGCCTTTTGCTCCACTTGATGCAATGACCGTCCCCATAGATGCGGCCATACCCATAACAATGGTTTGGACATCTGCCTTAATAAAGTTCATGGTATCAACGATTGCCAAACCAGCTGAAACAGAACCACCAGGTGTATTGACATAAAGGTAAATATCTTTTGTACTATCTTGAGCATCCAAGAAAAGCAATTGGGCAATAACAGAGTTAGCCATATTGTCTTCAACTGGGCCTGTCAGCATGATGATGCGGTCTTTGAGAAGACGTGAGTAAATATCGTAGGAACGTTCTCCACGGCTTGTTTGTTCAATAACTACAGGAATCATTTATTTCTCCTTTTGAGTTTTAATTTTGTTGGTCAAATGACTGAAGATAAGACTATTATAATATCTTGGTCAAAAAAGGTCAAATTTTTGCTCTGTTTTCATTAGACAGAAACAAAAATTCAACCTCCTTTCACGACTGGAAATCTTTTTCCAAGTCAATCTTCTTTTCGATCTTATTTTGTACCGAACAAGCGGTCTCCAGCATCTCCAAGACCTGGAACGATATAACCGTGTTCGTTCAAGCGTTCATCCAAGGCTGCAGTAAAGATTTCTACATCTGGATGAGCTTCTTGAAGGGCTTTTACACCTTCTGGAGCAGATACAAGGCAGACAAATTTGATATTTGATGCGCCACGTTTTTTAAGAGAATCAACAGCCAAGATTGCTGAGCCACCTGTTGCTAACATTGGGTCTACTACAAAAATTTGACGTTGGTCAATGTCCTCAGGCAATTTCACCAAGTATTCAACTGGTTGAAGTGTTTCTTCATCACGGTACATACCGATGTGACCAACTTTAGCAGCTGGAACCAAACTCAAAAGTCCATCAACCATCCCGATACCTGCGCGCAAGATTGGAACGATGGCCAATTTCTTACCTGCCAATTGTTTTTGAACTGTTTTTGTAATTGGTGTTTCGATTTCCACATCTTCTAGTGGAAGATCACGAAGTACTTCATACCCCATCAACATTGCAATCTCATCTACTAGCTCACGAAAAGCTTTTGTAGAAGTATCTGTACGACGTAAGATTGACAATTTGTGTTGAATCAGCGGGTGATTAATAACTTCAATTTTTCCCATTTTTGGAATTCCTTCTTTCAATTTATTCTTCTTATTATACCAAAAAACGGTTTAAAAATCTTTCTAAACCATTTATTTTTGATAATTTTTATATTAGGTCTGCCTCTTTAAGAGCGGACTGTACGGTCTCAAGTGGTAAATGGGTCAATTCTGTCCCTTTTTCTTGATAAAGGTATTGGGCATAGTCATCCATTCTGTACTGGTTGATATAAACCACACGCTTACAGCCAACTTGAAGCAATTGTTTTGTACAGTTGAGACAAGGAAAATGGGTTACATAGGCTGTAAAGCCTTTAGGAACACCACGTTCAGCACCTTGAAGAATGGCATTAACCTCGGCGTGAAGGGTACGAACACAGTGACCTTCAATGACCAGACATTCGTGGTCAATACAATGCTCGGTACCTGACACCGAACCATTGTATCCAGTGGAAATAACCTTATTATCTTTTACCAAAATCGCGCCCACTTTGGCACGTTTACAAGTGGAACGATTGGCAATTAGTAGAGCTTGGGCTGCAAAATACTCATCCCAGGCTAGTCTTTTTTCAGTCATCTCTTTTCTCCTTTTTCTCTATTTTTTAAAAAATGGTAACCGTAAATCCGCAATCTTTTCAGCAGGTACTTTCATACCATCCTTGATCCATTTTAGTAGGACTGAGACGATGGCCGAGCTCCAGAAGGAATGAAGATAAGAGCTGACACCTTTTGATTTTCCATGGTATTTTTCTAGAAATTCCTGCATGGCTTGGACAAAGATTTTTTCCAAATGGTAATCTAAGGCCAATTGAATCACTCTGGCTTCTTTTCTTGCTTCTCGGAAAAGGTGAACCCAGACCAAATAGAGGTCTGTCTTTAAATCGTAATGATGCAGTTGTTCCATAATATTGTGGACACTCCGTTTAAAGACGCTCTCTAAAATTTCCTCTTTGGAATCATAATTGCGATAAAAGGCCGCACGCGAAACACCTGCACGTTTGACCAATTCAGAAATACTAATCTTGGTCAAGTCCTTTTTTTCCAAGAGTTGCAAGAGGGCTGTTTCGATGGCTTCTCTGGTTAATAAATTGGATTCTTGGTTTGATTTTCTGAGATTTTCAAGAGACTTTTCAGAGATTCTACGTTCAGACATAACATTTTCTTTCTACTTGTCACAACAGACGGATGAAGCTTTTGTTTCAAGGGTTTTCATGATATAATTGTAAAAAAAGACAGAACCTTTGTCAATGTATAACTGACAAAGATGGAGAATTTCTATGACTTGGAAGATTATTGCTGACTCTGGTTGTGATTATCGTCAGCTGGAGACACCAGCTATTGATACAACCTTTGTAAGTGTTCCCTTAACCATTCAAGTAGCTGATCAGGTCTTTGTTGATGATGCTAGTCTTAACATTGACCAAATGATGGAAACCATGTATGCAACCGCAGAAGCTTCAAAATCAGCTTGTCCAAGCCCAGATGATTATTTACGAGCATTTGAAGGAGCCAAAAACATTTTCCTAGTAACCATCACAGGTACTCTTTCTGGCAGTCACAATAGTGCTCAACTAGCTAAGAATATTTATCTGGAAGACCATCCTGACACTAAGATTCATGTGATTGATAGTTTGTCTGCTGGCGGGGAAGTTGACTTGCTCGTAGAAAAATTAAATGATTTGATTGACCAGGGCTTATCTTTTGAAGAAGTGGTTGAAGCTATCACCGCCTATCAAGAAAAAACCAAGTTGCTCTTTGTCCTAGCCAAAGTCGATAACTTGGTGAAGAACGGCCGTTTGAGCAAACTTATCGGTACAGTCGTTGGCCTTCTCAATATCCGTATGGTCGGAGAAGCTAGTGAAACAGGAACCCTTGAATTGCTACAAAAAGCACGAGGTCCAAAGAAATCAGTTCAAGCTGCCTATGAAGAGTTGGTAAAAGCTGGATATGCTGGAGGACGTATTGTCATGGCCCAACGCAATAACGAAAAATGTTGCCAACAGCTCTCAGAGCGAATTCGAGAAACCTTCCCACAGGCGGATATTAAAATTCTCCCAACATCTGGTCTCTGCAGTTTCTATGCAGAAGATGGTGGTTTGCTGATGGGAT
>JAWHFN010000079.1:0-7051 GCA_032565555.1 Streptococcus mitis
ATGTGGGCATAAGGACCGACTGTCACACCGTCTGCAACACTACTTTCCTCAATCATAGAATTGGTAATGACAGCTCCTGCTCCGATAGTGCTATCCACTACATAAGTACCATTTGTCAAAACAGTCTCAGCACCAATTTTCGTGTGCCCTTTTAAGGTAACATTGGCTTCGATTTGAACTTCGGGAGCAATCTCAACATCAATATCGATATAAGTTGCTTCTGGATTGACAAAGCTGACTCCATTGACCATGTGCTGATGATTAATGCGACGACGCATAACCGACTCAGCTGTCGCAAGTGCCACACGGTCATTTACCCCAAGACTTTCATCAAAATCTTTCAAAGTATAAGCGCCAACTTTTTCACCAGCTTCACGGAAAATACCAATAACATCTGTAATATAGTATTCTCCTTGAGCGTTATTGGTATTGATATTTTTCAAAGCCTCAAACAAACGCTCGTTATCAAAAACATAGGTTCCAGTATTAATTTCCTTGATTTGCTTTTCAAAATCTGTAGCATCCTTCTGCTCAACAATGCGAAGAACCTCAGCATTCTCATTACGAACAATTCGTCCATAGCCAAAAGGATTATCTGTTTCAGCAGTCAAGATAGTCGCCACATTTTTATGATTGATGTGAAAATCAATCAAGTTTTTCAAGCTTTCACCTGTGATTAAAGGAGTATCTCCTGCGATGACCAAGGTATGACCTGACAAACCTTCTAAGATAGGCTCTGTCATCATAACCGCATGACCAGTACCTAACTGTTCAGATTGAGTCACAAATTCTGTCTGTCCAGCCAAGACCTGCTTAACCAATTCCGCCTTGTGTCCTACAACTGTTACTGTCTTTTCAGGTTGGATAGCTCCCACACTACGGAAAACATGTTCCAACATAGAAATACCCGCAACCTTGTGCAAAACTTTTGGCAAATCAGATTTCATGCGAGTCCCTTTACCCGCTGCTAAAATAATGGCATAATTTGACATAATCTTCTCTTTTCTCTAGAAATTCCCTTTTATTATACCATATTTCAAATCATTCCGCGCTCTTGAATGAAAAAATGCTCCAAAGTCCTTTCCTTAACCCATTTTTTGAGTATTTTTTTTGATTTTTTTTCATTTTTAAGGTAAAATTATGAGATATGAGAAAGAAAATTAATCCGCTTATTTTGTTTGGTTTTTTTGGAATTATGATTTTCATTTTAATCCTGAATCGCCCTCGTTTTGAGGACCATCCTGTAAAAACAAAGTCAAATATCGCGCAAGTAGAAACGCAAGCGCTACACAATATAGATAAACCGGTGATTGATGTTTCTGGTTGGCAGCGTCCTGAGGAAATAAATTACGATACTCTGTCCCAAAACATTTCTGGAGCTATTGTTCGCGTCCATAGTGGCGCTCAAACGTCCAAAGAGAACGATGCCTCCTTTGTTACTGGGGTAGATAAGGCATTTAAAACCCATATCACCGAATTTCAAAAACGAAATGTACCAGTTGGTGTCTATGCCTATGTAGCTGGAAAAAGTGTCCAAGAAATGGAAAAGGCTGCTGAAGTTTTTTATAACGCTTCATCGCCATACAGCCCTAGTTACTATTGGCTAGACGTGGAAGATAAAACCATGTCCAATATGAACGAAGGTGTTGAAGCCTTTAGAGCAAAACTAGAATCACTTGGTGCAAAAAATATCGGCATCTACGTTGGGGTCTACTTGATGGAAGAACACAGTATTGATACAGACAAGTTTACCTCTGTTTGGATTCCTTCCTATGGTTCAAATACTGGATTTTTCGAAAGCAAACCTAATACGGACTTAGATTATGATATTCACCAATACACATCTAAAGGAAAAATTGCTGGCTTTGACCACGATTTAGATATCAACGTCATCTCTTCCTTAAAAAACAAAGAAGAAACCTTTAGAAAACTCTTTTTAAAACCTTAAAAGCATTTGTTTAGCATTTGCTTTTTCTTTTTGTGTTTGATTGTGATACAATATAGTAAGGATTTTTGAAATAGAAATAGTTGGAGGAAAAATATGCTCTCATGGTTAGCACGCTTTATTAAAGGGATTGTGATTGCTCTTGGATTTATCCTACCGGGAATTTCCGGAGGGGTTCTAGCAGCAATCTTAGGCATTTACGAACGGATGATTGGCTTTCTGGCCCATCCCTTTAAAGACTTTAAAGAAAATGTTTTGTACTTTATTCCAGTTGCCATCGGTATGCTTCTGGGAATCGGCTTATTTTCCTACCCGATTGAATACCTGCTTGAAAATTATCAGGTCTTTGTCTTATGGAGCTTTGCGGGGGCTATCATTGGTACTGTTCCTAGCCTTCTCAAAGAATCAACTCGAGAATCTGACCGAGACAAGATTGATTTAGCTTGGTTCTGGACAACCTTTATCATTTCTGGATTAGGACTCTATGCCTTAAATTTTGTCGTTGGAACCTTAAGTGCCAGCTTTCTTAATTTTGTTTTAGCAGGTGCACTGCTGGCTCTTGGCGTATTAGTTCCTGGACTCAGTCCATCAAATCTACTTTTGATTTTGGGTCTCTATGCTCCTATGTTGACTGGTTTTAAAACCTTTGACCTCTTGGGAACCTTCTTCCCGATTGGAATCGGGGCAGGTGGAACTCTCATTATTTTTTCAAAATTGATGGATTATGCCTTAAACAACTACCACTCACGCGTCTATCATTTCATCATCGGAATCGTCCTATCAAGTACCCTTTTGATTTTGATTCCAAATGCAGGAAACGCTGAAAGTATCCAATACACTGGTCTTTCACTTGTTGGATATGTCATCATCGCCTTCTTCTTTGCACTGGGAATCTGGCTTGGTATTTGGATGAGTCAATTGGAGGATAAGTATAAATAATGGCAAAAAAAGTTAAAATTAAAAAAACATTGGTGGAACAAATCCTATCTAAAGCAGCTATCCCACATCAGGGAATTCAAATCAATGCCCTGGAAGGAGAGCTGCCTCAAGGTTATGAACGAGATCAGATTTTCAAAACCTTGGCTCTTTTGGGAGATAAAACAGGACCAATTATCGGAGTTGTCCCTATCACTCAACACTTGTCGGAAAAGAAACTAGCCAAAATTTCTGGCAACAAAAAAGTGAGCATGATTCCACAAAAGGACTTGGAAAAAACAACAGGTTATATTCATGGAGCCAATAATCCTGTCGGAATTCGTCAGAAACACAATTACCCCATTTTTATCGATAAAATCGCCCTAGACTTGGATCAAATGATTGTCTCTGCTGGAGAAGTTGGTCACAGCATTATCGTCGCGCCACAAGACTTGGCTAACTTTGTAAAGGCAGACTTTGCAGATATCTTGGAGGACAGCCAATAATGAAACTCTACTTTGTCCGCCACGGTCGTACTGTCTGGAACCAAGAAGGTCGTTTTCAAGGTGCTAGTGGAGATTCTCCCCTTCTTCCTGAATCCATTGAAACCCTAAAACAACTAGGTCAATATCTTAAGGATATTCCTTTTGATCAAATTTATTCAAGTGATTTACCTCGAGCGGTCAAATCTGCTGAGATTATCCAAAGACAACTCCAGACTCCCTGTCCTTTAGAAAGTGTTCCTAATCTTCGTGAATGGCAGCTGGGGAAGTTAGAAGGTTTGAAAATTTCAACCTTGGAAGCTATTTACCCGCAACAAATCAAAGCTTTCCGTTCTAATCTGGCTCAATTTGACACTCAAATGTTTGGAGCCGAATCCCTCTATAGCACAACACAACGGACCATCCAATTTATCAAATCATTAAAAGATAGTCCGGCTGAGCGTATTCTAATTGTCGGTCACGGTGCCAATCTTACTGCTAGTCTTCGTACTCTTCTAGGTTATAAAGAGCCTCTTCTTCGTAAAGATGGAGGTCTAGCAAATGCCAGTCTGACCATTCTAGAGACCCATGATTTTGAAACATTCACTCTCGATACTTGGAATGATACTTCTTATCAATAACAGAACTTGATTTCAGCGTCAAGTTCTTTTTAGTTTTGAAAGATTATCCGTGAATTTCTTGCTTATTTATGATAAAATGGGAGTATCGCAAAAAATGACTCATCGTATTCAATTTTGAGTAAAACTAGGAGGATCCCATGTCAACAGAACATATGGAAGAACTAAATGACCAGCAGATCGTTCGCCGTGAAAAAATGGCTGCGCTTCGTGAACAAGGAATCGATCCTTTCGGAAAACGTTTTGAACGTACTGCAAATTCACAAGAATTAAAAGATAAATATGCCGACCTCGATAAAGAACAATTACATGATAAAAACGAAACAGCTATTATCGCAGGACGCTTGGTAACTAAACGTGGTAAAGGTAAAGTTGGTTTTGCCCACCTTCAAGACCGCGAAGGTCAAATCCAGATCTACGTTCGTAAGGATGCTGTCGGTGAAGAAAACTACGAAATCTTCAAAAAAGCAGACCTTGGTGACTTCCTTGGTGTCGAAGGTGAAGTGATGCGTACAGATATGGGAGAACTCTCTATCAAGGCTACTCACATCACACACTTGTCTAAGGCTCTTCGTCCTCTGCCAGAGAAATTCCACGGTTTGACAGACGTTGAAACAATTTACCGTAAACGTTACCTAGACTTAATTTCTAATCGCGAAAGCTTTGAACGCTTTGTCACTCGTTCAAAAATCATCTCTGAAATTCGTCGTTACCTTGATCAAAAAGGTTTCCTTGAAGTGGAAACACCTGTTCTTCACAACGAAGCTGGTGGTGCTGCTGCCCGTCCATTTATCACCCACCACAATGCCCAAAACATTGACATGGTACTTCGTATCGCGACTGAGCTTCACTTGAAACGCCTTATCGTCGGTGGTATGGAACGCGTCTATGAAATTGGCCGTATCTTCCGTAACGAAGGAATGGATGCTACTCATAACCCTGAATTTACTTCTATCGAAGTTTACCAAGCTTATGCAGACTTCCAAGACATCATGGACTTGACTGAAGGTATTATCCAACACGCTGCTAAATCAGTCAAAGGCGATGGCCCAGTTAACTATCAAGGTACTGAAATCAAAATCAACGAACCATTCAAACGTGTTCACATGGTTGATGCTATCAAGGAAATTACTGGTGTAGATTTCTGGCAAGACATGACTTTTGAAGAAGCCAAAGCTATCGCTGCTGAGAAGAAAGTCCCTGTTGAAAAACACTACACTGAAGTTGGCCACATCATCAATGCCTTCTTTGAAGAGTTCGTTGAAGAAACCTTAATCCAACCAACCTTTGTCTATGGACATCCAGTAGCTGTATCTCCACTAGCTAAGAAAAATCCTGAAGACGAACGTTTTACTGACCGTTTCGAGCTCTTCATCATGACTAAGGAGTACGGTAATGCCTTTACTGAGTTGAACGACCCAATCGATCAACTTAGCCGTTTTGAATCCCAAGCTAAAGCTAAAGAACTTGGTGACGATGAAGCAACAGGCATCGACTATGACTACATCGAGGCCCTTGAATACGGTATGCCACCAACAGGTGGTTTGGGAATCGGTATCGACCGTCTCTGCATGCTCCTCACTGATACAACTACTATCCGTGATGTATTGCTCTTCCCAACAATGAAATAATCACTTATCCTCTGACTCTTGTCAGGGGATTTTTTCATATCCAAAAGAAATAGACTGAAGTTTTCACCTCAGTCTATTTTTCTATTGAACTTTAGAAAGGAAGTTTTTCTTTCTTAGTCTTCTTTTTTCTTACGAGCTACAAGTCCGAATGCACCCAACATTCCAAGAAGTCCAAGACTAGCTAGACCAGCCTTATCTTCTGTACCAGTATTTGGTAATTCCTTCTTATCATTGGATACAGTTGTTTCAGATACTTGTTGAGAATCTGTAGAACTTGTCTGAACTGGAGTAGCTACTGGTTTTTCTGGACTTGTAGGAGTCTCTGGAGCACTTGGTTGCTCTTGATTGATTGGATTCGTCACTTTCTTATAGTGATGTAGGGTATTTCCTTTAGCATCAGTTGTTGAATGACTAAATTCATATCCTTCCAACTCTATTGGATTGTGTTTTCCTTCTTTATCTGAAGTAATTCGGTTACCATTTTCATCAAGATATTCCGTTACAATCTGAACAGTTGAATCGCCATTTTGAGAAATGACTCCTCCACCATTTTGTGATTTAGGTGTTACTGTTACAGGAACTTCCACTGTAATAATACGACCGTCAGGTAATTTAACTTTTACCTTAACAACTGGTTTTGTTCCTGGTGTTGATGTTGTTGGAATTTCTCCGACTTCAACAATTTCCCATCCTTCTGGTAAACCTACTTTCTTAATAACATCCTCTTTCGTAATTGGTGTTCCAACTTCCACTACAATAGGAGTTACTTTCGGTGTTACGATGATTGGTACTTCTACTTCAACAATTTCTCCAGTTGGAACTTTAATCTTCACTTTAACGCTTGGTTTCACTCCAGCAGGAATTGTTGTTGGGATTTCTCCTACTTCGACAATTTCCCATCCTGGTTCTTTCGGAAGATCGATATGTCCTTTCACATCGTCTGGTGTGATTGGAGTTCCTTGTGGTACAACAATTTGTCTTACAGTTGGCGTAACGATGACTGGTACATCGACAGTAATCTTACGACCATCTGGTAATTCAATCTCTACTGGAACGACAGGTTTTGTTCCTGGTGTAGTTGTTGTTGGGATTTCTCCTACTTTTGTTACCTTCCATCCATTTGGTAATTCAATATGTTTCTGAACATCTTCTGGCGTAACTGGTGTTCCTACTGGTACTACCACTGGTGTTACTTTTGGTGTTACAACTACCGGAATATTTACAGTAAATCGAATTCCATTTGGTAATTCAACTGTTACCTTAACTGGATCTTTCTTACCTGGAGTTGTTAAGTCTGGAATGTTCTCAACATTTGTCACCTTGCCACCTTCTGGAAACGTAATTCCTTTTGTATAATCCTCTGGCGTTAACGGAGTATTCGTTACTGGCGTTTCAATTGGTGTAATTGGTGTTACATTCACTGGTACTTCTACCGTAACT
>JAWHFN010000080.1:0-6778 GCA_032565555.1 Streptococcus mitis
CACCAGCCTTTTATCAGCAATATTTCTTAAAAAATATGGTAGAATAGAAAGGATGGAGGAATCTAATGATATTACAAAGACATGAAATAAATGAAAAAGATACATGGGATCTATCAACGATTTACCCAACTGACCAGGCTTGGGAAGAAGCCTTAAAAGAGTTAACAGAAAAATTGGAGACAGTAGCCCAGTATGAAGGCCATCTCTTGGATAGTGCGGATAGCCTACTCGAAATTACTGAATTTTCTCTTGAAATGGAACGCCAGATGGAGAAGCTTTACGTCTATGCTCATATGAAGAATGATCAGGATACACGTGAAGCCAAGTACCAAGAGTACTATGCCAAGGCAATGACACTCTACAGCCAGCTAGACCAAGCCTTTTCATTCTATGAGCCTGAATTTATGGAGATTAGTGAAAAGCAGTATGCTGCCTTTCTAGAGGCTCAACCAAAATTACAGGTTTATCAACACTATTTTGACAAGCTTTTACAAGGCAAGGAACATGTTCTATCACAACGTGAAGAAGAATTATTGGCTGGAGCTGGAGAAATCTTTGGTTCGGCAAGTGAAACCTTCGCTATCTTGGACAATGCGGATATTGTATTCCCTTATGTCCTTGACGATGATGGTAAAGAAGTTCAGCTATCTCATGGGACTTATACACGTTTGATGGAGTCTAAAAACCGTGAGGTGCGTCGTGGTGCCTATCAAGCTCTTTATGCGACTTATGAACAATTCCAACACACCTATGCTAAAACCTTACAAACCAATGTTAAGGTGCAAAACTACCGTGCCAAAGTTCGCAACTACAAGAGTGCTCGTCATGCAGCCCTTGCAGCAAATTTTGTTCCAGAAAGTGTTTATGACAATTTGGTAGCAGCAGTTCGCAAGCATTTGCCCCTCTTGCATCGTTACCTTGAGCTGCGTTCAAAGATTTTGGGGATTTCAGACCTCAAGATGTATGATGTCTACACACCGCTTTCGTCTGTCGAATATAGTTTTACTTATGAAGAAGCCTTGAAAAAAGCAGAAGAAGCCCTGGCAGTCTTGGGTGAGGATTACTTGAGCCGTGTCAAACGTGCCTTCAGCGAGCGTTGGATTGATGTTTACGAAAATCAAGGCAAGCGTTCAGGGGCTTACTCTGGTGGTTCTTACGATACTAATGCCTTTATGCTTCTTAACTGGCAGGACAATCTAGACAATCTCTTTACCCTTGTCCATGAGACTGGTCACAGTATGCACTCAAGCTATACTCGTGAAACTCAGCCTTATGTTTACGGAGATTATTCTATCTTCTTGGCTGAGATTGCTTCAACCACTAATGAAAATATCTTGACGGAGAAATTATTGGAAGAAGTAGAAGATGATGCAACGCGCTTTGCTATTCTCAATAACTTCTTAGATGGTTTCCGTGGAACAGTTTTCCGCCAAACTCAATTTGCTGAGTTTGAACACGCCATTCACCAAGCGGATCAAAATGGTGAAGTCTTGACAAGCGATTTCTTAAATAAACTCTACGCAGACTTGAACCAAGAGTATTATGGTTTGAGTAAGGAAGACAATCCTGAAATCCAATACGAGTGGGCTCGCATTCCACACTTCTACTATAACTACTATGTATATCAATATTCAACAGGCTTTGCAGCAGCCTCAGCCTTGGCTGAAAAGATTGTCCATGGTAGTCAAGAAGACCGTGACCGCTATATCGACTACCTCAAGGCAGGTAAATCTGACTATCCACTTAATGTCATGAGAAAAGCTGGAGTTGATATGGAGAAGGAAGACTACCTCAACGATGCCTTTGCAGTCTTCGAACGTCGTTTGAATGAGTTTGAAGCCCTTGTTGAAAAATTGGGATTGGCATAAGATGGTTGAATCATATAGCAAGAATGCCAACCATAACATGCGTCGTCCTGTCGTCAAGGAAGAAATTGTGGACTTAATGCGTCAGCGTCAAAAGCAAGTCACAGGATCTTTGAAAGAATTAGAAGACTTTGCCCGCAAGGAAAATATTCCCATTATTCCCCATGAAACGGTAGCTTATTTCCGTTTTCTCATGGAAACCATACAACCTAAAAACATTCTGGAAATTGGGACGGCTATCGGTTTTTCAGCCCTCTTGATGGCGGAACATGCGCCAAAGGCCAAGATTACAACCATTGACCGCAATCCAGAGATGATTGGATTTGCCAAGGAAAATTTCGCCCAGTTTGACAGTCGCAAGCAAATCACTCTCCTAGAGGGAGATGCGGTAGATGTCTTATCTACCCTGACAGAGTCCTATGATTTCGTCTTTATGGATTCAGCCAAGTCTAAATACATCGTCTTTCTGCCAGAAATCCTCAAACATTTGGACGTTGGAGGTGTGGTTGTCTTGGATGATATTTTCCAAGGTGGAGATGTTGCCAAGGACATTATGGAAGTCCGTCGAGGTCAGCGAACCATTTATCGAGGCCTTCAAAGACTATTTGATGCAACTTTAGACAATCCAGGACTCACCGCAACACTAGTACCTCTGGGAGACGGCATTCTCATGCTTCGTAAAAATCTAGCAGATGTTCAATTGCCTGACAGCGAATGATTTTCAGAAAAATTTAAGAAAATATAGTAAAATAGATAGAGTAACACTTATCTCAAAGGAGTAGACATGAAGAAAAAACTATTGGCAGGAGCCATTACACTATTATCAGTAGCAACTTTAGCAGCTTGTTCGAAAGGTTCAGAAGGGGCAGACCTTATCAGCATGAAAGGAGATGTTATCACAGAACATCAATTTTATGAGCAAGTGAAAAGCAATCCTTCAGCTCAACAAGTGTTGTTGAACTTGACCATCCAAAAAGTATTTGAGAAGCAATATGGCTCAGAAGTAGATGACAAAGAAGTCAACGATACTATTGCAGAAGAAGAAAAACAATATGGTGAGAACTACCAACGTGTCTTGTCACAAGCAGGAATGACTCTTGAAACACGTAAAGCTCAAATTCGTACAAGTAAATTAGTTGAGTTGGCAGTTAAAAAAGCAGCAGAAGCTGAATTGACAGATGATGCCTATAAGAAAGCATTTGACGAATACACTCCAGATGTAACGGCTCAAATCATCCGTTTGGACAATGAAGACAAGGCTAAAGAAATTCTTGAAAAAGCCAAAGCTAGTGATGCAGACTTTGCTCAATTAGCTAAAGATAACTCAACTGATGAGAAAACTAAAGCGAATGGTGGAGAAATCACCTTTGATTCTGCTTCAACAGAAGTACCAGAACAAGTTAAGAAAGCGGCATTTGCTCTAGATGTAAATGGTGTTTCTGATGTGATCACAGCCGCTGGCACACAAGCCTACAGTAGCCAATATTACATTGTAAAACTCATTAAGAAAACAGAAAAATCATCTAATATTGATGACTACAAAGAAAAATTAAAAACTGTTATCTTGACTCAAAAACAAAATGATTCAACATTTGTTCAAAGCATTATCGGAAAAGAATTGCAAGCAGCCAATATCAAGGTTAAGGACCAAGCCTTCCAAAATATCTTTACCCAATATATTGGTGGCGGAGATTCAAGCTCAAGCAGTTCATCAAAAGAATAAAACAGAAAAGGGCCAAGTGCTCTTTTTCTTATGACAAAAATGGTCTATCTGATGGATAAGAGTTTTTTTCTTTCGGAAAAAATGGTATAATAGCAATCAAAACTAGAAAACAAACGGAATTTGGGAAGCAATTGTGTTGTTCTCATTAGATTGGTGATACTATGAAGATTAGTAAAAGGCACCTATTAAATTATTCTATTCTAGTTCCTTACTTACTTTTATCTATTTTGGGCTTGATTGTGGTTTATTCGACAACCAGTGCTATTTTAATTCAAGAAGGCCAAAGTGCACTGCAATTGGTCCGAAGTCAGGGACTATTTTGGATATTTAGTTTGATACTGATTGCCTTGATATATAAGTTGAAATTGAATTTTTTAAGAAACGAACGTCTTCTATTTATCGTTATGTTCGTTGAGCTGATTCTATTAGCCTTGGCTCGGATAATTGGTATTCCTGTCAATGGAGCCTATGGCTGGATTTCTGTAGGACCTTTGACCATTCAGCCAGCCGAATACTTGAAAATTATTATTATTTGGTATCTAGCAAATAAATTTTCCAAACAACAAGAGGATATAGCTATTTATGATTTTCAAGTTTTGACACAGAATCAGTGGCTTCCTCGTGCATTTAATGACTGGCGCTTTGTTCTCTTTGTACTGATTGGGAGCCTTGCTATTTTCCCAGATTTGGGGAATGCTTCTATTTTAGCTTTGGTTGCCTTGATTATGTATACGATTAGTGGTATCGCTTATAGATGGTTTATTGCCTTTTTGGGAATTTTGGTGGGAGTTTCTGCCCTATCCTTATCACTGATTTCTTTTATAGGGGTTGATAAGTTTTCAAAAGTTCCAGTATTTGGTTACGTTGCCAAGCGTTTCAGTGCCTATTTTAATCCCTTTGCCGATTTGGCAGGAGCAGGCCACCAACTCGCAAATTCCTACTTTGCCATGGTAAATGGTGGTTGGTTTGGTCTAGGCTTAGGAAATTCAATCGAAAAACGTGGTTATTTACCAGAGGCCCATACAGATTTTGTATTTTCAATTGTTATTGAAGAGTTTGGATTTGTGGGAGCTAGCTTGATTTTAGCCCTTGTCTTTTTCCTGATTTTGCGGATTATCCTAGTCGGTATTCGTGCTAAGAATCCCTTTAATTCCATGATGGCGATTGGGGTTGGGGGGATGATGTTGGTACAGGTCTTTGTTAATATCGGTGGAATTTCTGGTATTATTCCTTCAACAGGAGTTACCTTCCCCTTCTTATCGCAAGGAGGAAACAGTCTCCTAGTCTTATCTGTAGCCATCGCCTTTGTCTTAAATATTGATGCAAGTGAAAAGCGTGCTCAATTGTATGAGGAGTTAGAAGCTCACTCATCAAACTATATGTAGTGCTGATAGTGGAAAGGATTACCTATGTCTCTTCAAAAATTAGAAAACTATAGTAATAAAGCTGTCGTGCAAGAAGAAGTATTGATTTTAACAGAATTGTTAGAAGATATCACTAAAAACATGCTTGCCCCAGAGACTTTTGAAAAAATCATGCAGTTGAAAGAATTGTCAACTCAAGAAGATTATCAAGGCTTGAACCAATTGGTTACTAGCCTGACAAATGATGAAATGGCTTATATTTCACGCTATTTCTCTATCTTGCCTCTCTTGATTAATATTTCAGAAGATGTGGATTTGGCCTATGAAATCAACCACCAAAATAATATCGATCAAGATTATCTTGGTAAATTGTCAGCAACAATCAAAATGGTTGCAGAAAAAGAAAATGCGGTTGAAATTCTAGAACACTTGAATGTTGTCCCTGTTTTGACAGCTCATCCAACACAAGTGCAACGTAAGAGTATGCTGGATTTGACCAACCATATCCATACCCTCTTGCGTAAGTACCGTGATGTGAAATTAGGGTTGATTAATAAGGAAAAATGGCATAATGATCTCCGTCGTTACATCGAGATTATCATGCAAACAGATATGATTCGTGAAAAGAAATTGAAAGTTACCAATGAAATCACGAATGTTATGGAATACTACAATAGTTCATTCCTGAAAGCTGTTCCTCATTTGACTGCTGAGTACAAGCGCCTGGCTAAAAAACATGGCTTGGAGTTGAAACATCCTAAACCAATTACCATGGGAATGTGGATTGGTGGAGACCGTGATGGGAATCCTTTTGTTACAGCAGATACCTTGAAACAATCTGCCATGACTCAGTGTGAAGTCATCATGAACTATTATGATGAAAAGATTTACCAACTTTATCGTGAATTCTCTCTCTCAACTAGTATTGTTAATGTGAGCAAGCAAGTCAGAGAAATGGCTCGTCAATCCAAGGATAATTCTATTTACCGTGAAAAAGAGCTTTATCGTCGTGCCTTGTTTGATATTCAATCAAAAATCCAAGCAACAAAAACCTATCTGATTGAAGATAAGGAAGTTGGAGCTCGCTATGAAACAGCGAATGATTTTTATAAGGATTTAATTACTATTCGTGATTCCCTCTTGGAAAATAAGGGTGAAGCACTGATTTCTGGTGATTTTGTTGAGTTGATTCAGGCAGTTGAAATTTTTGGTTTCTATTTGGCATCTATTGACATGCGTCAAGATTCTAGTGTTCATGAAGCCTGTGTAGCTGAACTTTTGAAATCAGCAGGAATTCATTCTCGTTATAGCGAACTAAGTGAAGAAGAAAAATGCCAGCTTCTATTGAAAGAATTGGAAGAAGATCCACGTATTCTTTCTGCCACTCATGTTGAAAAATCAGAGTTACTTGAAAAAGAATTGGCCATCTTTAAAGCTGCTCGTAAGTTGAAAGATAAGTTGGGTGATGATGTCATTCGTCAAACCATCATTTCACATGCAACTAGCGTATCAGACATGTTGGAATTGGCTATCTTGCTAAAAGAAGTAGGGCTAGTTGATAAAGAAAGAGCCCGTGTCCAAATCGTTCCTCTTTTTGAAACAATTGAGGACTTAGATCACTCAGAAGAAACCATGAGAGAATACCTTTCTCTTACCCTTGCTAAGAAATGGATTGCTTCTCGCAATAACTACCAAGAAATCATGCTTGGTTACTCTGATAGCAATAAAGATGGGGGTTACTTATCATCATGTTGGACCCTCTACAAGGCTCAACAACAATTGACTGCTATTGGAGATGAATTTGGCGTTAAGGTTACCTTCTTCCA